>NZ_MUFF01000090.1:0-1095 GCF_001996105.1 Salinivibrio sp. IB643 | reverse complement strand
ATTATGCTATATATTTTTGTTCTTCATGGCTCCCGCTATTGCAAATTTCTATGAACATGATGAGTTGATAGTTTTAATCAGATTGCTATCATTAAAAATCATAGCTATTTCATTCATTGTTGTTCCTAGAACAAAACTTACGGTAGAAATGAACTTCAAATTGCTTGCATTGACGAATTTAGTTGGCATTTTTATTGGTGGGGCGGTCGCAATCTCTATGGCCTTGTATGGATTCGGAGCCATAAGTGTGGTATTTCAGCAACTCATATCTTCTATTGTAACTGTTATTTTACTGCTTTGCATTTATAGATGGAAGCCAGTATTTTCTTTTTCAAAAAAGTCCTTTTTTGAACTTTTTGATTTTGGGTATAAGTTGCTCTTGTCTGGTGTCATAGATACAATTTATAACAATATATACACCCTCATCATAGGCAAAAAATTTAGCTCTGGGGAATTAGGATTGTTTAACCAAGGCTATACATTATCTTCGGTTCCCGCAATTACTATGACAACTGTGATACAAAAAGTTACATATCCTCTCTTAAGTAGCCTCCAAAAAAAGGAGTTAGAACTTGATAGGGTGTTTTTGCTGGTGTTGAAAGTCTCAACTCTAGTTGTGGCTCCATTAATGTTAATTATATGTACTATTGCTGAACCTTTAGTTTTGATTATACTGGGAGATAGTTGGATTAAAAGTGCGACATATATAACAATTCTTTCCATGGGTATGGCTATATTTCCAGCACACGCTATAAATCTTAATATGTTGCAAGTTAAAGGCCGGTCAGAACTTTTTTTAAAATTAGAAGTTATAAAAAAAACTATTGCAACAATAATTTTGTTGGTAACATTACCGTTTGGTATAGTGCCAATGTGCATTGGTATAGTTGTATCTTCTTATCTATCCTTGATAGTAAATACTTATTATACAGGAAAACTGACTAGTATTAGTCAGATTGAGCAGCTCAGAGAGTTAGTATCCATTATTAGCATTGCGTTTATATCGTTTCTTGTTAGCTTTTATGTTACAAATGGAATAGATGGAGAGCTGGTATCTATATTTTTAGGCGCAACATCTTACCTTGTTACTTACAC
>NZ_MUFF01000009.1:0-85129 GCF_001996105.1 Salinivibrio sp. IB643 | reverse complement strand
TGATTAGCCCCAAATAAAATACCTGAAACAATATCACATCCAGAGTTAGACCCTATTTTTAGAACATTAGATATCGTTTTTTCTAATTCACTATTTGAACTGGAAGTAAAAATCTCATAAACCAACCACATTACCGGCTGCGAAAAGTAGCCTTCTACCGCTTGCTTTAAATAGTGTTGGCTTACTTCTGTTGTCGTTCCCCACCTTTTCTGACATGCCTTGTTCACTTTGGTAAAAACTGATTTTTCTACAAAATCAGCCTCTTTGTGTAAGTATGTCAAAATAGCAAGAACACCACATATAAAATCATCACCAGAAGGTGTCAACCCCTGCCCTTTACCTATATTAATCACAATCTTTTCAGGTTCAGAAAGCAAGTCAAAGCTAAAGTAAATATCTTCTATTTTTAAATAATCAATATAACTATTTATGTGTTTATTATTTAAATTATTATTTACTCGGCTTAAAAAATAATTCTCTGCGTAAGAAATATTTTTTAATATTCTGTTTTTCTGATACTCCTCTGGCTTTGGTGGTTGTTGCCAATAAACCGCGCTCCGGCTATCAATCGATAACAAAGATTGTGCACCAAAGCGTAATATACCGCCACGAAAGTAAACTCTGTCATTTACTTTACACTGCCGAAACTCTGGTTGGTTTAAGATATCAACCTTTAATCCACAAGGTGTGTTAGGTAAAGAAGTATCAAGTAAGGAAACCCATGGCATAGTAGGATCATTGCTTATGATATTAATGGCTTTGTCAAATACACTATGAATATAACCATCAAATGCCTGATCCGGACATAGGTCTCCTTTTTCGGAAGCAAATAACATCACTATGTCACGATTATTTAATAGCCTCAATGATCGAGTTTGAGTCAGATACCCAACCAAAAATCGCACCTTGAGCTTTGATCATTTCAAGAGCGTACTTTTGGAACTCAGGGAAGTAAGAGCCAACACAATCTTCAGGAATAATACACTCATAACCACGGTCGTTTGCTTCACGAACAGTTGTATTAACACATACTTCTGTTGTTACCCCACAAACAATAAGCGTTTTAATGTTATAGTTTTGCAGAATTAAGTGAAGGTCGGTTTGGTAAAATGCACCTTTACCCGGCTTATCGATAATAGGCTCGCCTGCAGTAGGGTACAGTTCAGGGATAATGTCATGCCCCTGCTCACCACGAATAAGAATACGGCCTTTTGGTCCTTTTTCACCGATAAATGTCTTGCCAGCACGTGTTAACTTCGCTTGTGGACAATCCGTCAAATCTGCACGGTGGCCTTCACGAGTGTGAATAACCATAAGACCCGCTTCACGAGCGGCTTCTAAAACGGCCATGCATGGTTCAATTGCAGTACGTACTAGTGATACATCATTACCAAGCGCTTCACCAAAGCCACCAGGCTCAACGAAGTCACGTTGCATATCGATAATAACAAGTGCTGTTGTTTTGGGATCAAATTCTAGGGCAAAGGGCTCAGCTTTAAATGACTTAACCATAACTATCATACCTTTTGTTGTTAGTGTTTTTTGACGCTCTTTTGCGTACCCATATAGTCTAGAGCGATGCTAACAACAAAAAAAGCGAGAAAATAACGGCTAACCAATCAAAATAATTGATGCATTATTATCAAGAAAGATCCACGTCACACCAAATTCGATGTTTTGATAAACAAGGGTGTGAATAGTTAAGAAATGGTTACAACCACAAACCAATCAACGAATTTTTTGCATTAAAGCATCAAGGTTTTGCGGCATTTAGTTGTGAAAAATGAGAGCTAGGTACTGAGGGATCCCCTCATAATTTCCCTAAAGCGCAACCGTACTTGAATAGATTTTGAGCAAGTATGGTTGCCGCTACGAGCACGTCTTCCCTCGTTATTGCGTAGCCAGAATGCCGCAGAACTTCCATACCTAAGCGCACTGTTGAGAGTACCTTTCGATTACTGACAGTATTCGCTTGAAAGTGTTTATCCCAACCTTGTTTCTGTGCATGTACGCCAACAAGCCAAAATGTCAGTTGAAGCATTAGGGCGTTGACAGAGTAGCATGATACCAAAGCGCTCTGGGTTGCTAGTTCGGCTATGGCGGAGTCCTAGACCGTATGCAGAGCTTTTCAAGTCTCGGAAGGTTTCTTCTATCTGCATACGCTTTGAGTAGATCCTAACGAGTTGCTTGGGTGTTCGAATTTCAACGGGTAAGTTAGTCGCTAAAACCCATGGTTCTTTTGTCGAAGCGGAGTAGATTTTAGGTGACGGATGATGACAATTAGTCCGTGTCGAACGCTGATTTTTTCGGCCTTTAGGACGTGTATGTAGCGTCAATTATCTTGGCCGGTTTTCCGACAATTATCCTGGCCGGTTGATACCGATTTTTAACTACCGTTGCTCATCGCCATTTTGCGCCGGTAACTTTCACCTTCACAATGAAGGATTGTTGCATGATGCACCAGTCGATCGATGGCGGCGATGGTCATCGTTGAGTCGTCGAACAGTTCGTCCCATTGCTCGAATGACTTATTTGATGTGATGATCATGCTGTGTCTTTCATACCGATGCGCGATTAGTTCGAACAGCACACTGGTTTCCTGCTCGGTTTTGCGAACGTAACCTACGTCATCCACGATAAGCAGATTGTATTTATCCAGCTTCAGTAACTCGTCCTGCAGCCGAAGGTGTTGTTTCGCCTGTTGTAGCTGTTGCACGATGGCTGAGGCCGCGATGAACTTAACTTTATAGCCCTGCTCGATAAGCCCGTAACCGATGCCACTGGCGATATGAGTTTTGCCCAGCCCGCTGGCTCCGAACAGCAAGACGTTAGCGCCGAGTTTCAACCAACCGGGTTGGTTAACCAGATCGATGACCTGGTGTTTTGAGATACCGTCGACCCGTTTAAAGTCGAAATTGCCAAGGTTTTTTCCAGCCGGTAACTTGGCGTCTTTCAGCAACCGCTGTAAGCGTTTATCTTCGCGGTTTGCCAGCTCGATATGGCAGAGCTCGGATAAGTACTGCTGAGGGCTCCATTGCTCTTTAACCGCTTTATTGCCCAGCGCGTCCCATTCTTTAACCATGGTGGCGAGCTTTAGCTGCTTGAGCATGAGTGATAATAAGGCCGTTGTGTTATCCATGCAGGCCTCCCGGTATCATACTGGCATACGAGTTTAGGCTGTGTTGTTTGATGGTAAGTGACGGCTTTTTTGGCTCGATAACTAAAAAGCGTTCTTCGCATTCCCGGATGGCCGGTAATTGTCGCTGGGTAATTGACGCGGCAATAAATCGGCCTAATTGACGTTCACAACCGCTTTGTTTGGCTAAATGAAGCAGTTTTACCATGTAATAGCTGGCTTTATCGGCCGTTAGCGTGTCGTCGACATACTCCCAGATGGTTCTGTAATTGTCGTCCGGTAATAGGTCATCGCGCAGCTGTGAGTGCCGGAACGCACGCGGTTTCTTAACCAGTGCATCAATAACATGCCGGTAATTGACGCTGCGGGCGCGACCACCTTTGTCGGCATAGACACGCTCGAGCTCAAGCACGAAGTCGGTGCCGTAAAATAGGGCTAACCGGTTATCATAAAGCCGTACCAGCAATCGACTGTCAATAAGCCGTGATGGCACCGTGTAGGTGACGCGCTTGAGGCAGATCGTGCTTGTCCGCGAYACCGTGACATAATGCTCGGTGTAATTGAMRCTYATTGCCCGGGGCAGTGCCTGTAATTGTCGCTGCTCGAGTTGGTATTTGTCGCTGACGCGACGATTACGCCGAGCTACCACGCTGGCAACAAAGGCTTCATACGCATTACGGCTGTCGAAGTCGTAACTACCGCGGATTTTCAGTGCCTGCTCGACTTGGGACTTGGTGTGCCCGTGCGGACTTTCGATAGCACCGTTCTCATGCGCAACACCCGGATTGTTGCGGGTTGCTCTAAAACCATAGTGCTTAACAAGGTCGTTGAAGCGCTCCGTTAAATCATCAGCCGATGAGTGATTCTTATAAGCCGCACTCAAGCTGTCGGTACGGATTTCTTTGGGCACACCGCCGGCGGCATGTAGCGCATTTTGTAATCCATCAGAGAARGCCGCAAAACTCTCGCCGCCATAGATAACCTGGATGAACGCCCAGCCGCTRGCCGGCATCCGGTAATGAAACAGCATGTGCTTTAATGGCTCACCGGCAATGGTGACCGGCGATTTCACATGAGTAAAAYCGGTAATACCGAGCGCACCATATTCATGGGTTTGTATAAACACAACGTCTTTAGCAGGCCCGTGTAAAGAGCGCCATTTACGGATCCGGCGCTCAAGTGTTCGGCGCGATCCCGGGCTGAACTTATCGGTGTGATATTCGCAAAGGTAATCAAAAACGCCTACGGGCGTGATGTCTTTATCCAGTTCAAGTATGGGAACAACAATGCTTTCCCATATTGGCGCCAGTGGATCTTTNAAACACAACGTCTTTAGCAGGCCCGTGTAAAGAGCGCCATTTACGGATCCGGCGCTCAAGTGTTCGGCGCGATCCCGGGCTGAACTTATCGGTGTGATATTCGCAAAGGTAATCAAAAACGCCTACGGGCGTGATGTCTTTATCCAGTTCAAGTATGGGAACAACAATGCTTTCCCATATTGGCGCCAGTGGATCTTTACGTGTGCGCCACTGGCGCTTACCGTCGTTTGTTTGTTGATTGGCTTTATCAAGACGCCGGGCTGACCGCTCTGAAATACCTGCTTTAGCAGCAGCTTGGCTTTTTTGTTTTCTGTGAGTCATATAGATCGTGACCTGTTGATCCGTGATTCGTGTTCCCTGCACAGTGAACTCCCTCCGTTCTGCTGTACCGAACCTTATCAGATCAACCGGCCAAGATAATTGTCGCTAGACCGGCCACCGTAATTGTCGCTCAATAGACGTGATTTATACAGTGCAATTTGACATGAAATTGGGTTGCTCTTAGTCAACCTCTTATCGCCTAAAGTCTTTGAGCGACTTGAGGATATGCTATGTAAATTGCTGATAGGTCGACAGTTTTCCGCACCTAAATCTGCATATTGCACTTTTCCTCTGACTCGACTTAACCAGTACCAACCTAGCTTTTCAACGGATTTATACCATGGCACTTTAAAGCCTGCATCAGTAACAATGAGCGGTGTCGTATCACTCGGCAGAATGCTTGCTAGGTCGGCTAAGAATTGGTCATGAGCTTTCTTTGAACATTGCTCTGAAAGCGGAAACGCTTTCTCATAAAGAGTAACAGAACGACCGTGTAGTGCGACTGAAGCTCGCAATACCATAAGCCGTTTTTGCTCACGAATATCAGACCAGTCCACAAGAACAATCGGCATCGAATTGCCCGAACAGATAAAGCTCGCATGCCAACGGTATACAGCGAGTCGCTCTTTGTGTAAGTGACGATTACCTAATAATCGGTCGATTCGTTTGATGTTATGTTTTGTTCTCGCTTTGGTTGGCAGGTTACGACCAAGCTCGGTAAGAGTGAGCGTTTTACTCTCAAGTAATGCGTGGCAAGCCAACGTTAAACTGTTGAGTCGTTTTAAGTGTAATTCAGGGCAGAATTGGTAAAGAGAGTCGTGTAAAATATCGAGTTCACACATCTTGTTGTCTGGTTATTGATTTTTGGCGAAACCATTTGATCATATGACAAGGTGTGTATCCACCTTAACTTGATGATTTTTATCAAAATCATTAGGGGCTTCCTCAGAGCTAGGTAGGGATACAATACTAACGTAGCGCTAAAATAATGCAGAACTAACCTGCTTATAATCTCTAAAATATGCAATCTATGGAGTTTAAAATCGTGTAAATAGGAATATGGCCTATATTTCGAAGACACTATATATAATAAGGTCCTAATACTAAGCCATCTTTAGTTATTGCGTAATGATACCTTCGTCTAAAACGTCAATCTCAACGTTTCAGGCAAAGGGAAAGATAGATAGGACGCGAACGAGCTTTTGCGTTGAACGTGCGGCTTTAACAATGCCAACTCAACTGATGTTCATTTTTAATTAAATAATCGACGCACCACTCAAGGACTGGACTTTCACGTTGAGCATGCCAAGCGTAAAAAAGTTGTGTTGGCTGCTTATGCTCAATGATGGCTTTTTTTAAAACTTTTCCTTGATTGAGGCGCTCTTTAACGAGATGGTGAGGAACGTAGCCAACCCCAATTCCCTCTTCAATCATACGAATAGCAGTATTGAGCTCAGGAGCATAAATCATGGTTTGGCCGGTTAACGACCATGATACGCGTGGTAAGATGTGCTGTGAGGTATCACGAACAACGACCACAGGATAACCTCGCAGTTTCTCTGTGGTTAGTGTTCCAATATGCGATGCTAATGGATGAGTTTGGCCAACGATGAAGTCCCATTCCACTTGGCCTATCGCATGGTACACAATACCCTCCAGTTTAGGGGCTGAGTTTGGTGCGCCAATAATAAGATCAGCACGGCGGTCGTAAAGAGCATCCCAACAACCGTTGTATACTTCGACTTTAATACCTATCTGTGTGGACGGGAATTGCTTATTGAGGTCTCTCACAAGCTCGACAATGCCTCGACGGTTAATAATATTATTAATTGCGATGTCGAACGAGACATCAACTCCGCGGCTGATCATGGTACTGTTACGTACTAACTCTTCAAATGAGTCTAACATCCATCGACTTTGTTCAATAAAGTAGTGGCCAGCAGGTGTTAGCTTCACTTGTCGCCCCGTACGGTCAAAAAGAGCAAAACCAAGYTCTTCTTCAAGTTTTTTTACCGTATAGCTTATCGCGGAAGGGACACGGTTTAGGCGCTCTGCTGCAACCGCAAAGCTTCCTGAATTGGCAATAACATGGATGGTTTTTAGTGATTCTTTAGATAATGGCATGGGAACAATTACAATAAGGTCATGGGCATAATTATACTTAATTTAGGGAAAATTACTTCGCCCTTTCTGCGCAAACCACCAAAAACACTTGCCTTATCAAACTCAATTTGGTGATTTCAACTTTCCCGTTTTCTTACCAGGGCGAGATCGCGAACGTTTTTTGACCAAAACAGGATCGGTTTGACGATCACCTCTGGCTGTGATCATATAGGCCGATTCTAAAATAGTTCGGGATAGATACCGTGGATATCGATACATTTAAAGACTACTTCAGCGCCGTTGATGATAACCGCCAGAGTGCCAAGATAACCTACCCGCTTTTCGACCTGCTCTTTGCTTCATTGTCCGCGGTGATTGCGGGGTCGAAAGGATGGTACGAGATTCGAGAATACATCCTAGGGCACCATGAGTGGTTTAAGCGTAACGGTATGTTTGAAGACGGTATTCCTGCCGACGATACCATCGCTCGTGCCATCTCTTCGATTGAACCGAGTGCCTTTCAAGCCTGCTTTATCGATTGGATGAAAGCGGTCCATCAAATGACGGATGGTCAGGTGGTCGCGATCGATTGTAAAACGCTGAAAGGCTCTTACAACCGTGAAGATAGAAGCAGTACGATCCACATGGTCAGTGCGTGTGCCAGTGAAAATCATCTGGTGCTTGGCCAGCTTAAGACAGAAGAAAAAAGCAATGAAATCAGTGCGATTTCCGAGTTAATTCGCCTACTCGATTTACGCGGTGCGCTGGTCACCATCGATGCCATGGCCTGCCAAACGACGATTGCCAAGACGATTCCTGAGCAGGGTGGCGATTACTTATTAGCGGTGAAACAAAACCAGGGCAAGCTAGCGAACGCGATTACTGAGGCATTCAGTGAGCAACGTCGAACCTTCAATGACGATGTCGAGTTTGAATATGGTCACGGTCGTGTTGAATCACGTCAGTGCTATGTGCTTGATAAAGCGTGTTTATCAGGCGACTTTACCCGTTGGCCATCACTGCAAAGCCTTGTCATGGTTGAGTCTTTGCGTGTTGAAAAAGGGCGCCCGATGTCGCTGGAGTACCGCTACTATATCAGCTCAAAATCACTGACTGCCGATGAGGCAAGCCGTGCTATCCGCTCGCATTGGGGCATTGAAGCCATGCACTGGGTGTTAGATGTCAACATGGGTGAAGACGCCTGCCAAATTTATAAAGACAATGGGGCCGCGAACTTTGCCTGTCTGCGACACATGGCCTCAAACATGGTGCGGGCTGAGCCGACCAAGATCAGCTTGGTGGCCAAACAGAAGCGCTGTCTCATGAATCCCAGCTTCTTAGAGAAAGTTTTAGCCGCAGGCATACCGACGATGGTTGAAAAGTGAACACTCATGCGCTCGCCCTGGACCAGATACCTAGGTTCATCACTTGTGTTTGCAGGGATCTCGATAAGATCTGAGTCAGTCCACAAACCTTGAGCTGTATAGAAATCAGTTCCATTTTTCTCAAAATTTGATCTGCTTTTATTTTCATCAAATTCGAAATTCACCATGAGTAAAAATTATAGTCGTTTGTTAGTAGCCCATATCAAAGTCTAGTGCTAACATTTGTACACACACAAACAAAGGAATACATCATGGACACAAGAATTCAATTTCGTGTTGATGAAGAAACAAAACGTCTCGCTCAACAAATGGCTGAAAGCCAAGGTCGAACTCTGAGTGATGCTTGCCGTGAACTTACTGAGCAACTCGCTGAACAACAGAGAAAAACATTATCTCACGATGCATGGCTAACTGAACAAGTCAACCTAGCATTTGAGAAGTTTGACTCAGGAAAATCCGTTTTCGTTGAGCACCAAACAGCTAAATCTCGAATGGAAGAGCGTAAGGCCAGAATCCGTCATCGAGGTAAGTAATGATTTTATGGGAAGAAGCGTCACTTAATGATCGTGAAAAGATCTTCGAGTTTCTCTATGACTTCAACCCTGATGCGGCAGAAAAAACTGACAACCTCATTGAAGCAAAAGTAGAAAACTTGCTTGAACAACCTTTAATGGGTGCACAACAAGATGGCATCCGCGGTCGATTGCTCATTATTCCTGAGATTTCGATGATTGTTTCTTACTGGGTCGAGGGCGATATCATCCGAGTGATGCGTGTACTCCACCAGAAACAAAAATTCCCTACGGATTGATTGCTGCCTCTGGGGAACTAACGCTCGCCTAAGTGGTGAGCAACACAATACCGATGTTGCCGCAAACCACTGGGGGCCCAAAAGGCCATGTAAGAGACAGAAATATGACGGTTAGCGTACCAGAGTGCAGAATAGCTGTTTAGACAGAATCGCCTAAAATGTTGGTGAGGTCAGAGTTTGGGAGTTTGCGGGGGAGTAAATGCAAAAAAGCCGCTGACTGAGCAGCGGCTTTTTTGTATGTGGCGGAGAGATAGGGATTTGAACCCTAGAAGGGCTATTAACCCTTGCCGGTTTTCAAGACCGGTGCTTTCAACCACTCAGCCATCTCTCCGGAACGGGGCGTATAGTAGAGGCTACTCAGWGCGATGTAAAGTGTGTTTTTACTTTCTCGCGCTTAAGTGCTGAAATTATCAGCAAACACCTATTTGAATAGGTTTCCCCTCTGCCACCCCGTTGCTTATTTAACCAAAACGACCATTGATATAGTCAGACGTCAGCTTATGCTCAGGATCATTAAMCACTTTTTGTGTTGTGTTAACCTCAACCAAGCTACCAAGATGGAAATAAGCGGTGCGATCAGACACACGAGCTGCTTGCTGCATGGAATGCGTCACAATCACAATGCTGAAGTTCTTCTTCAAATCCGAGATCAGCTCTTCAATCACCCCAGTGGCAATCGGATCGAGGGCTGAACACGGCTCATCCATCAAAATAACTTCCGGTGCGACCGCAATAGTACGTGCAATACAAAGTCGCTGTTGCTGACCACCAGACAAGCCGGTTGCCGGCTGATCCAGACGATCTTTGACCTCATTCCACAAACCGGCACGTGTTAGCGATTGCTCCACCAGTTCATCCAAGTCAGTTTTACTGTCGACCAAGCCGTGAATACGCGGGCCATAAGCAACGTTGTCATACACGGATTTAGGGAACGGGTTAGGACGTTGGAACACCATGCCGACTTGTGAGCGCAATTCGACAATTTCACTCTCACGGTGGTAAATGTCAGTGTCTCCCAAAATGATGTCCCCCGTCACCTCACAGCCCGGGATCGTATCATTCATACGATTTAAGCAACGCAAGAATGTCGATTTACCACAGCCTGATGGCCCAATCATCGCAAGCACTTCTTTCTCGCCGATATCAAGGCTCACATTTTTAATCGCCGGCTTAGATCCGTTGTCATAATTAACGAACACATTTCGTGCTGTCATGCGTGGCATATCAACAAACGGAATACCACAGGTTTCACTCGGTGCTTGTGTGCTTTGTGGTGCGGCTTCCACTACATCTTCAGTCATGGTTAGGTTGTTCATTGTTGTCGTCGTCATGATTCTCTCTCCCGACTTACCAGCGTCGCTCGAGACGCTTACGCATAATCACCGCACAGGCATTCATAAAGGCTAAGAATGCCAGCAGTACCATGATTGCGCCTGAGGTGTTTTCGACAAAGCCCTTTTCAGGATTCTCTGCCCATAAATAGATTTGCACGGGTAACGCTGTGGCCGCATCGAGCGGACCAGATGGCACATCAACGATAAACGCGATCATACCGATCATCAGTAGCGGTGCCGTTTCTCCGAGTGCTTGTGCCATCCCGATAATGGTACCGGTTAACATGCCTGGCATCGCCAATGGCAAAACATGGTGAAGCACCATTTGCATCTTAGATGCACCCACACCCAAAGCCGCATCACGGACCGAGGGCGGAACCGCTTTAATCGCCGAACGACTCGATATAATAATCGTCGGTAATGTCATGAGCGTGAGCACTAAGCCACCAACGACTGGCGCCGAGCGTGGCAGATCAGCAAAGTTCAAGAAAACAGCCAGACCCAGCAAGCCAAACACAATCGAGGGGACGGCTGCTAAGTTGTTAATGTTAATTTCAATAATTTCGGTAATGCGATTACGTGGCGCAAATTCTTCCAAGTAAATCGCGGCTGCTACACCAATCGGGAAACTCAACGCCAGTGTTACCAACAAGGTGTAGAAAGACCCAACAGTCGCGCCCCAAATGCCCGCTAATTCAGCATCACGGCTATCACCATTGGTGAAGAAGCGCGTGTTGAACACGGTGCGCACGCGATTATCATCTTCCAGTTGGTTAAGCCAGTTTATGTGCTTGTCTTTAAACTGACGATTTGACTCTGGGAGTTTGCCGTCGATGTTGCCTTTGTTGAATTGGTTGACGTTATCACCCGCCAATGCCCAAATCTCAATCTTTTGTCCGACCAGATCGGGGTTTGCGGCAACACGGTCACGCAAATCATATTCCGCGCCCGTAGAGATAAAGCGAAGTAGATCACGTTTATCGCCCCGCGAGGTCACCTCTGGCATCGCATTAAATATGGCCTTCGCCAATACCGAGCGATAACTGAGGTACTCCAATGTTTCATCGTTAAGTGGTTTTCCCTCAATGCCCAAGCTTTGCTCAGTGAGATCAACCGTTAAACGGATTTCGGTGGTGTAAAACGCCGTATACCCTTGGGAGACAATCGACCCAATCAGCAATACCAAAAAGGTGAAGGCGAGAAAAATCGATGTCATACCATACCAGCGGAAACGCTTTTCTTTTCCGCGACGTTTCGCAAGGCCTGCTTTCACCCTAGCACGCTTCTCTTGCGCAATTTTTTCGATTTTATCAGTCATATTGTTCTCGATATTTTTTCACGATGCGTAGCGCCACGAAGTTGAGCGCTAGCGTCACAACAAACAGCGTGAGACCCAAAGCAAATGCAGCCAGCGTTTTAGGGCTATCGAACTCTTGGTCACCGACCAACAATGTCACGATTTGAACCGTGACCGTAGTCACCGATTCCAAGGGGTTCGCCGTTAAGTTAGACGATAATCCTGCCGCCATCACCACGATCATGGTTTCACCAATCGCGCGTGATACCGCCAGCAATAAACCACCGACAATGCCTGGTAACGCGGCTGGAATCACAACCTGACGCACGGTTTCAGAGGGGGTAGCGCCTAGCCCTAATGAACCATCACGCAGTGACTGAGGCACGGCGGATATCACATCATCGGACAGCGAGGAGACAAACGGAATGATCATAATGCCCATTACCGCACCAGCTGCGAGTGCACTTTCTGACGATGCACTGGTAAAGCCGATCGCATGGGCAACATCACGAATAAATGGCGCCGCAACTAACGCTGCGAAAAAGCCGTAAACCACTGTCGGGATCCCCGCAAGGATCTCTAAAATAGGCTTAACAATGCCACGAACACGGGGCGACGCGTATTCAGCCAAGTAAATGGCACTCATTAACCCAACCGGTGCCGCGATACACATGGCGATGAATGAAATCATCAAAGTGCCGGTAAATAGCGGGATCGCACCAAAAGAACCACTCGAGGCTTGTTGATCTGCACGCAGTGCAATCTGTGGCGACCATTCGGTGCCAAAGATGAACTCGGTCACGGGGATCATTTGGAAAAATCGCATCGCTTCAAACAACACTGAGAGCACAATGCCGAATGTGGTTAAGATTGCGAGGGTTGAGCAGAACAATAAAAAGCCCTGCATCACGTTTTCGACCCGATTGCGGGCACGTAAACGCAGTCGTAGCGAGCGCCAGCCAAAGGCTAATCCCGCCAACGCAAGTGCAGTCATTGCGGTGAATCGTAATGTGGTCCCTAAATGGTTCAGGGTTTGATAATGGTCCGCCGCAGCCAACAAGACAGCATCGTCAGTTTGGGTGATGCCACGAGCAATATTACCGATTTGACTGTATAACAAATCCGCATTGCCGAACTGCGTGACGTACGTATCGGAAATTTGTGCCATCACCAAACTGTGGATCAAGTTCGGTTCTACCGCTTGCCACAATAATAAAAGAACCAGTGCCGGAATCGCCGCCAAAATGGCGACATATGAGCCGTAATAGTTAGGTCGAGAATGCAGTTTGCTCAAGCCACCAGCCATGTTGGCAAGCTTAATAGAACGCGTTCGAGCAATAAAAAAGCCGGAAATTGCAATAATAGCAATCACGGTCATCAGCATGGGTGTTGTCATTGTTCCTCCTGAACACGAATAAAGGGGGTACGTGACACGTACCACCCTTTCGTATTCACAATGCGCTTACAAGTTTGGTTTTAAATCGACGGCAGCACTGCGTACTTGTTGCCACTCGTTTTCACCCAGTGGAATAAGGCCACGGTCAGCGAGATAACCCATGCTGCCCATTGCTTCTTCTGAGGTGAATGCTTTCACATAATCGGTCAGTCCAGGAATCACGTTCTCATGCGCTTTTTTAACGTAGAAATACAGTGAACGTGATACGGGATACTCGCCGGTACCAATGGCATCAAATGTTGGCAGAACACCCGAGATTTTAGAGCCTTGTACTTTGTCTGCGTTTTGCTCAAGAAAGCTGTAACCGAAGATGCCAAGCGCATCTGGGTTTGCTTCAAGCTTTTGCACGATCAAGTTATCGTTTTCACCGGCTTCGATGAAAGCACCGTCTTCGCGCATGCCGTGACAAATCGCTTTGAATTTGTCTTCGTTACTGTCTTCAAGTGCTGCGACTTCAGGATACTCGGAGCAGCCCGCTTCCATGGCTAGCTCAACAAACGCGTCACGCGTCCCTGATGTTGGTGGTGGACCTAGCACCTCGATTTTGGTGTTAGGCAGTGATGGGTTCACGTCTTTCCACGTGTCATTGGGGTTGTCGATAAAGTTGCCGTTAGCGTCTGGGACGGTTTTAGCGAGTGCGGTGTAGATATCTTTTAGCGTGAGATCATACTGTTGCGATACTTTCGAGTTTGCGATAGCAATACCGTCATAACCGACTTTGATTTCGACAATCTCGTCGACGCCATTTGACTGACAGCGTTCAATTTCCGAGCTTTTGATTTTACGTGATGCGTTAGTCACATCTGGAGTGTTTTCACCGACGCCCGCACAGAACAACTTAAGTCCACCGCCTGAGCCAGTCGATTCGATTTTTGGTACTGAATATTGCGACGTGCGACCGAAGCGCTCAGCAACGACAGTAGCAAAAGGGTAAACAGTAGAAGAGCCAACGATGCTAATGTAGTCACGGCTTGCCGCCGTTGCGCTACCTGAGGCCAGCACGGCCATTGATACTGTCGTCGCTGCAAAGAGAGCTTTAAGTTTCACATCAACCTCCAAGTCGATTATTTAAGTTAGTGCTGTGTAAATCAATTTATCTACACATAACGAAGAACTCGGTTAACGGGGAGACACGTTAAGCGCACAAAGTGACAGTTCCTTTATGCGATGATGAAGGTTTGATGACAGCCAGAGGCATTGGTAGCACAGTCAAAAGTTGCTCAAGGTGCGCTAGCGCTGCGCGCGGAAGTGGCTAGGATAGATGAAACATCGATAGCATAGCAGCGAGACAACATCACCATTGAGATGTTAGCTGCGAACAATTTGGATAAAGAAGGCAATGACAGATGCTAACCACAATGAGGACACACGGTTGAACACTGATGCCAAGCCATTGGTGCTCTTTTTGTGTGATGGAAAATACGGCGCGTCGTTAATGGCAGCCGCAATGATGAAAAGCAAAGCGAACAGTTTTTTTGATGTGCACTGTTATCACACAACGCAAACCATGAGCACCGATAAGGCCGCACAAGCGCTGATCCAGTTTCAAATATCGACTTACGATCTGGCGCCGGCGCCATTGGATGCGCTGACACTCGACTATGTCGATTATTTAGTTGCACTGAATCCCGCATCAGTACAATCGGGCCTGCCATTGCCAAGCTACGGCAAATTTATTCCCTGGGATGTGACCGAAAACAGCGACGCCGGGCTTGCTGCCGTTTTGCGTGCTATCAACCAAAATGTGAATTACTTTCTCTCTCTGTATTTATTTCGATAAAAAATGCGCCACTCAGGCGCATTTTTTGTTGTTATGCAATTACGGGTAACAAACCATGAAAAGCTACCACACTCAGGGTGAGCCGATCGCGCATCGTTTGGTACCCCGCTGGCTGATCGTTTTTTTGTTGGCGATGTCGAATCCACCGTTCGGTAAGCCACACGAAAAAGTAACCTGCCGTAAGCACGCTTACGGTCAGTGATAGAGGCGTCGCCCCTTTGACCAATGCACCCCATGCAAGCAAGGCGAACACATTACTGAGTACTAACGCATACCGACTCAATGTAGGGGGTGTGTTATCCAGGCCGCTCCCCCACAACACGCCGGATAAAAAGCTTAAAATCACGGCACTGTAGGTAATAAACAATTGTTCGCCAGCTAAGCCAAAAACTGTCAGCCCAGTCCAACTGACCACGAGGGCCCCCGCGAACGGTAATAGGCCAAGATAGCCTAAATTCAACATGGTGCGTTCCGATGACGATGAACGAACATCAGGTTGCGGCATTGTTTTACTCCTACTCATAAATCAGTCCAGTTCGTTTATACGGTATCACTGCCATGATGGCTGATAGCTCGTGTCGGTTTGCTGCTTTTCTCATCACTTTGCACTTCACTACCGTGATAAAAGCCTCTTTTTTTTGCAAAGAAAACGCACCTTGCGTAAATTGTTGCGCGTTTTGTTGTTTAAAAAGGAGTTACTCATGTCAACACGAAGTACGTCGGATGCGAGCAATGCCAGCACATTGCAGCATCCGTTTGCCGATTGCGTCACCCAAACGGGGCCGTTTAAGGGCGTTCATAAAAATATGATGATCGCCGCTACCCTTCTGGTTTTCGTCTTCGTTTTTTTTACCGGGTTTAACACGCACCTAGCAGCCAGTGTTTTTGCTGCTGCTCGCGGATGGGTAGAGTCTACGTTCGGTTGGTATTACATGTTGGTGCTTGTTCTCTTATTGGCCGCCAGCTTCATTATTGCAGTCACCCGTTTTGGTAATATTCGTTTGGGTGACGACGACGATCGCCCCGAATTTAGTACTTTTTCGTGGCTATCGATGTTATTTTCCGCCGGTGTCGGTGTTGGCATATTGTTTTTTGGGGTAGCCGAACCCACGCTCTACTTTGATACAAGTGGTGCGTTCGGCTACCCCAACAACCCATATGCTGATATGGCAGGCGCAACCACCATGGGATTTGATCGCGCGGCCGCTGCCCTGCGTGTTACCTACTTTCACTGGGGCTTTCATGGCTGGGCCGTGTACGTCATTGTTGGCCTCGCGCTGGCGTATTTCTCGTTCCGTAAAAAACTGCCGCTCGCGCTGCGATCCACTATTTATCCACTGATTGGCGATCGGATCTACGGGCCCATTGGCCATATCACCGATATTTTAGGTGTCCTGGGCTGCGTATTCGGTGTCGCCACCTCGCTCGGGTTAGGTGTCAGTCAGATCGCAGTGGGGCTCGATCGCTTATTTGGCATCGACCCCGGTGTCATGACTCAGGTTATCCTGATCGTTTTGATTTCAGTGGCCTCAATCATGTCGTCTCTGTCTGGCGTCGGCAAAGGGATCCGCGTTATTTCCGAGTGGAACATTATCGTCTCGGCATTGGTGATCGCTTACTTCTTATTTGGTGGCCCAACCACCTGGTTAATCCACGTCTTTGGGGCTTCACTCAGTGACTATTTGGTCGGTTTTATCCCAATGGGACTGTGGTTTCCTGAAGCACCAGGCCCAGCCGCATGGCAAAATGCCTGGACCATTTTCTACTGGGGTTGGTGGATTGGCTGGGCGCCCTTTATTGGCTTATTTATTGCCCGCATTTCTCGCGGACGTACCCTGCGTGAGTTTGTGGTTTGTGTGCTTTGCGCGCCAACGCTGATGATTTTTGCCTGGTTGGCCATTTTTGGCGGCAATGCGTTGCATCAAGAGCTTGTTGCTGAGACGGGTGTCGGTACGGCGGGAATCATTGACTTGGTGAATGGTTGGGACTTGCCTGCGGCATTGTTCGCCACAGCCGATGGCATTACCGGCGGTGGTATCTGGGGTTGGATACTGAACGCCATGATGATCTTTTTACTATTTAGCTGGTTTATTACCTCGTCCGATTCCAGCACCTTGGTGCTCACCACCATTCTGTCGATGGGCAATGATGATCCGCCGAAACGCTTCCGTGTTTTCTGGGGCACTATGATCGGCGCCGTCGCCGCGGTGCTTTTGGTCGCAGGCGGCTTAAGAGCCTTACAAACGGCCAACATGGTGACTGCATTACCTATCAGTGTATTGGTGATCTTAATGACCATCAGTGTGATGAAGTCTTTACTGGCAGAGCCGGTTGGCAAGCCCACCGCCTCGACGCCATCACAAGCGAATCGCTAGACCGGTTTCACTGACCAACGAAAGCGCCACCTCATACGGTGGCGCTTTTTATTCGAGGTCGTCGTCGCTTTTATGGATTCGCACCATCCACGGCCATCGCCAGCACACTGACCGGATGCAAGGCTTCCAACGGTGTGTTCTCTTCAATTTGCCATTTGCAGGTTTCACAATCGGTGATAGCAAAGTCAGCTTCTGCAGCTTTAATCTGAGCAAACAAACCACTACCGATGGCAATCGAGGTTTGATAGTTCTCGGTTTTAAAGCCATAGGTGCCTGCCAAACCACAACACTCGCTATCGAGCACAATCACTTCTAGCCCGGGGATCATCCGCAATAGCTCAATGGTGAACATCGCATTGCCACTGCGCTCCAAGTGACAAGGAGTGTGATACACCACCCGTTTATTGATGGGTTTTAGCTTGGGCATCTCGCCATTCATTGCCGCTTTGAGTAAAAAACGGGTCACGAAGCTAATTTGTCCTGCCACATGCTGATTGTCGACGCCCAATACATGCGGATACTCTTCTTTGAGTGTCAGCGCACATGATGATGACGTCGCGATCACTGGGCGCTCGTCGGCAACAGAATCGGCAATCATCGCGGTATTGGCGGTGGCATTGCGTCTTGCTTTATCATAAAAACCGTTAGCAATTAAGGGGACACCACAGCATTTGTGTTTCTCTAATAGCTGAACGCCATAGCCCATCGCATTCATTACTGTGACCAAGTCTTTGCCGAGCTGCGGATTGTTAAAATTCACATAACAACCGTGAAAATAGCTGACTTGTTTGGGGTATTCAGCTTGTGCCGCCGTTTGGCTTTTCATCCAGCGGCGGAAGGTACCAAAAGAATACTTAGGCAAGGATTTATGTTTATCTACCCCGATGGTGGCATGCATCACCGCTTTTACCGGTTTTAAATCCGTCATCGCATTCACAATCGGTGCCACCGGGTTCGCCAAGGTACCAAATAAATCGGTGTGGCTGAGCACGTAATCACGCATCAACTTAGGATTGATGTTTTTCTCGCCATGTTTACCCCGTGCCACGGCAATGATATCACCAATTTTCACCCCAGAGGGACAGGCGGTTTCACAGCGTTTGCAGTTGGTGCATAGTTTGAGTAGGTCGTCATAATACTCTGGATTTTTGATCCGCAGACGCTCGCCGTCCGGCCCACACTCTTTGGGGCCCGGATACGCCGGATTCACTTTCGACACTGGGCAGTACACAGTGCAGACGGTACATTTGATACACTGGTCAAAACTGGTGGGCTGCGGTGCATGGTCGCGATATTCTCGCTGTTTAAGCCATTCAGTTAACATATGGCCTCCTTAGCGTTTGCCATCACGGCAAGTGCTCGTTGTGCCGCGGCGTAGCCTGTTGCAACCGCAACGCCTCCGCCGCAACCTTCAAATACGGGGTCGTAACCACTGAGTACTGCCCCACATACAAACACGTTTTGACAACGTTTTCTGCGCGCGGTAGGTCGCAGTTGGTTATCCGTGTTAATACCGAAGGCCATAAACGGATGACTTTGCTGGCTGAAAAAGTCGTCATTGCGCCATTCACTGCGGTCAGGGCTTTGTACCATATCTAACCCCAGTGTTGGCTCGCTAACTTGGGTGCGATCCGCATTCAAGCCGCGGCTAAAATAGCTTCCCGTCGCCAAGATCACTGCCTCTGCGGTTAACGGAATATCCTCTAACTGACGGGTATGTAATGCGGTGAGGCGGCCACTGTCGTCAAACTCGCCGCTGGTGACTTGATCACCGCGTAGCAACATGCCACCTGCACTGGCAAACGCGCGCTGCAGGGCCTCTTCTATTCGAATCCCGAGTAACGAAGGCGGCATGGTGGGCACTTCATGGAAGCAACGATCGGTGCGCTGTTTAAGTGCATCCATACCCTGCTCGCCCGCGACGTTGGCAATAATAGCAGGCAAAATCACGAGCTCATCCGGTCCAGATTGCGCGATTAACTGCTCGCACAGGCTGTCAAAGGCGTTAGGCTCAGCCAGTAAGCGTGACAGATCAACCGAGCGCAATTCATTGCGGTTACGGCGCAAACGCTCCGCACCAGGAATCGAAAGCGTGATGGTGCGACTCGGGCAGGAGGCAAAATCACGCTGCGCGGTAATGGTGTCTTTGGCTAACGTCGGTTGCGCATCGCGATAGCCGTCAATGGCGGCAAAACAGAGACCCGAAAAACGACGCGGACCACGATGTTGATACACGTGCCCTTGCGATAACCACGTCGGACGCACGGTGCCCAGCGACGTGATCCGGCCATGATTGGCGTTGTCTTCTTGATGATACAAGCACACTTTTTGCGCACTGAGTTGCTGTTGGAACCAGGTTAACGAATCGGTGATCTCATCAAGGCTCACCTTGGCATAAGGGTGCTCAGGATGCTGGCGCACCAATTTGGGAATCGCCTCAAACGGTTGGGTAACCGGCTCACCATTAGGAAAATGGCCCAGTACATCAATTGAACCCGAGGAAAAATGCAGTGCACTTTGTCCCGCACTGATCATTACCGTTTTTTTGCCGGCTTCCAATGCACGTATCGCTGCCGTATACCCAGCAATGCCACCGCCAATCACCGCAATATCATAGTGAATCATTGTGAGACCTCCTGATCGACAGCTTGAGTGGACACTTGCTCATTCATTTCCGTTTTTGATTCCTCGCTCGACGACTTAGGCACATCACCGGCGCCAAATAATCCTTGATAAATCCAGTAACTAAATTCGGCTTCGCGTAAAGCGTYCCCCCAGAAGATAGGCTTGACGCCCTTCCAGCGCTCTTCAAGAAAGTCCACCAGCAGCCCAGCACTCGCTTGCCCATCTAATCCTCCGCACTCACTGAATAGGCTGGCGGCGCGATAACTGCACAACTCGCCCTGACACGGCCCCATTCCAAGACGGGTGCGACGGCGTAAATCAGTGATGTTTTTTGCATCCAACGATTGAATGGCATAATTCACCTCGCCTTTGGTCACCATTTCGCATTCGCAAATCACCGCTTGGCTGTCGTCACTTTCATCCAAAAAATGGCTGACGCGTTCGCCATGGCGATAATAGGCGGATTGATAGACGGGTTTGACCAAGCTTGCACTGGCTTTGCTGATCCCTTTGGAGGGCTCAGAGCCCGGTAGTGGCCGTGTCGCGGTTTGGCAGGCATTGCGGTTACCCAGTTTTTCAGCCACCAAATCTGTGGCTTGCTCGGCCATCAGTCGATAGGTCATGAGTTTGCCACCGGTTATGGTGATCAAACCGTCAAGGCCATCGCGCGCTTGGTGGTCAAGCAACACGATGCCGCGGCTAATATTACGACCACTGCCATCATCGTCCACCGAGACCAATGGACGTACGCCTGCATAAGCCCGTAACACCCGAGTATTGGCCATGATGGGAGCCAGCTTGGCGCCCTCGCGCATCAGCACATCCACTTCTTGTGGCGTCACCGCCAACTTATCAATTTGGTCGTACTCAATATGCTCAGAGGTGGTACCGATTAAGGAAATGGTGTCACCGGGCACCAAGATGTCCGCGTCGGCCGGTTTGCGACAGCGGTTGATCACTCGATTATTAATGCGGTAATCGAGGATCAGTAATGAGCCCTTGGCAGGAAACATTTTGATGTTGAGATCGGCATACTCACAGATAGTCTGGCCCCAAATCCCTGCCGCATTGATCACTTGCTGAGCCATAATCGAAAAGCGCTCACCCGTAAGAGTGTGGATACAATGAACCCCTTGTACCGTCGCGCCTTGGCGAATTAATCCAGTGACTTGGGTATGATTAAATACCTTGCCGCCATGTTCTTTACCGTCTAACACATTTGCCGCACACAAACGAAAGGGGTCAACCGTGCCATCGGGCACTTGCACGGCGCCTATCATGGCCGGGTTAGCATTGGGCTCTAGAGCGAGCGCCTCATGCGGTGTGAGTTTTCGTGTCGGAATACCGGCTTTATCACAACTGGCGATAAAGGTATCTTGGTAGGCCAGATCGTCTTCCGGCAAGGTAATAAACAGCCCCTTGGTATCTTCCACGCAATGACGCGCCACAGATTTAAGAATGGTGTTTTCTTGGATGCATTCGCGTGCCGATTCGGTATCCGTGACCGCGTAACGAGCCCCAGAGTGCAACAACCCATGGTTGCGACCCGAAGTGCCTGCCGCAATATCGTCACGTTCGAGCAAAATGCACGAGATGCCGCGAAGCGCACAATCGCGCATGATGCCAGTGCCGGTCGCACCGCCACCAATGATGACCACATCCGTTTCAATATAATGGCGAGTTGGCATGGGGCCTCCTTGTTACTTTATCGTAACCAGAGTGTGGCATTTTCCGTGCAACAATGACGGCGACAACATCACACTATGCGCGAAAGCGAAAAGGAAACTGCGGCTTGTTTGATTTAGGACAAACTTTTGCGTGGCGGATAGCGCGCGAATGGTGACACGGCAAATGAGCACTACAAGAAACCAGGCCACGTTTATCCGCCATTTGAGGAAAACACCTAGGAATAGCATGGTCGTGAAAAAGAAGACAAAGAAGACAGAGAAGACAAAGGCGCCATGCTCGAAAACGCGCATTGTTAATACATTGTGTATTTATTGGCTATTGTTGCCCGACCTCAAACGTTGTCGAGTCATGGTGGCGCGATAACACAGTGCCACCACGAAGCATAATCCCGCCGGAAACAACAGGGCCGTAAAGTGGAAATGCGCAAATAACGCCGCCCCTACCACGCCGCCGACAATAAACCCCGACGCAATCAGTAAAAACAGCATCAGTTTACGCTTATCAACGCGGTTACCGCGCAGCTTGCCGCCTAACATTAAGCCTAAATCGGTGACAATACCGGTTAAATGGGTTGAGCGTACAATCGCACCACTATAGGTGGTCGCCATCGCATTTTGCAGGCCACAAGCCGCCGATGCCGCCAGTTGACCAATGGCAAGGCCGCGGGATAAAAAATAAAACGCCACCACAATTAACCCGGCTTCAACAAAAAGTGCCGAGTCATAATGGCGGCCCAGCTTTAGCGTGCTACCATGCAACAAGCAGCCGGACACCGCAGCACCAAGGAAAAAGGCCAACAATAAGCCACCCAGCTGAACAACGTGCATCCACTGGCCCGCAAACAGCCCCGAGCCAAATTGCGTCGCAGTGCCTGATACGTGTGAGACGGCTTGGTGTTCAAAGCCCAACAGACCGATCGCATTGATGGTGCCGGCGATCAGTGCCAACACGAACGCCCCGGATTCAACCCACCGAGGCAAACGGGTAATCATTGGCTTTCCTTGCGTTAGTTAGTCGATGACGATGCTGGCGGGTCGAGCCTATCGAGTTGGTTATGACGGATCATCGCTTGTAACTCTTCCACATAGGCCTGCCCACGCTCAGAGTAGCGCCCTAATCCATTGGCGAGCACCGCGCCTGAAAGCGTTTTGTTTTGCTCTCGCAGACGGGCGCGGATCTCGCGTAGTCCTTGATATGCGGCATGGGTATTAAGGTTGTTGATATAGCTTTCTACCGAGGCTTGTGGCCCTTCAAACGCAGCCACTTCATGGGTTTTGCCTTCCGTTCGCTGCTTAGGCACCAGACCACACCCTTTGCTGAAACACCACTGGCCAAAGTAGTTATTGCCTTCACGTGCAAACCGCGAGGTGCCCCACGCACTCTCATTGGCTGCCTGCGCTAACACCAGCGACGGCGGAATGATATCCACTCGTTGGATCAGCGCCATCCAATTCGCTTCCTGGCTAACATCAAAGTCTGCTAACTCGTACTGATTCGCCAGCGCTTGGACGCGTTTTGTTTCTCGGCTACTTAACGCATTTTTACGCGCATGCCATGCCAACAATGCGGTACGATCGGCCCGTATTTGGCTATTAATCGTATTGACAACGGGCGTAAAGTAATCAAAAAACGCCTGCTTGCGCTCTGCCCCCGCGGCAAAAGATTGGAAATCAGGAACAAGGGGAGCTTTGGGCTGCTGACACGAGATCAAAATGGTGATAGCCACAGCAACAATAGCCATGCCAATCAAGACAAAGTTACGATGTTTCATGATGCCCCTGATGTTGTCGATGTGAGCGGTATTATACGCGAAATACCCGTTGGCGACGAATACCGCCCTCTCAACTTCATACCGGCAGCGCCACATCTATGTTAACAGGGAAAAACCACCCGAAAGCATGCCCCACCTAAATCACTATGGTCAATCTCAACATGGCCGCCGTGACGAGTGACAATTTGTTTGACGATCGCAAGCCCTAAACCATAGCCGGAACGCTTTTTATCGCGGGAACGATCCGCACTGTAAAAGGCATCAAAAATAAATGGCCAGTGTGACGATTCGACCCCCTCACCATCATCGTGTACCGCGATCACCAGCTGAGTGTCCTCACAATAGACACGCACGGCTATTTGACTGGTCGCATACTTCTCCGCATTACCGATTAAGTTGGTGATCACTCGCTTGAGCAGGTGAGGGTCGGCCTCAACACTGGGCAAATCTTGTGGTGCATCCAAACTTACGGACTTAGTGCTCAGCGCTTGCCAACGCGGCCATTGTGCATTCATCCACACAGACGTATCGAGCGTTTGCAGCGAAAATAGCGTGTTAGGATGATCAACACGGGCCAGATACAGAAGCTCATCGACCAGTGACGTCATTTCATCAGTGTCTTCAATAATACTCGCCACTTTTTTTTGCTGCTTGCTATCTAACTGGCTTTCTGCCAACAATTCAGCTTGCCATTGAATTCGAAATAACGGCGATCGCAATTCATGCGCCACCGCATTGGTTAATGCTCGGCTACTCGTAACTAAATGACCAATGCGATCGGCCATATGATTAAAGGTGCGATTCAGTGACCCAACACGCTGGTGGCTCCGCGTGGACGCACGTGCGGTAAGATTACCGTCTGCAAACTGATGTGCTGTTTTCTCGAGCGCACGGACACGGCGACTTAAAAACCACACCATAAAGAAGCTATAGATGGCAAACCCGCCGAATAAAAACACAACCAGCAAGTCTTCATTAAACGCAACGGATTGATGTAGCTTAGAGTCTGGCGCATTTTGCATACTGTAAAACGTTTGATGATCCGATAGCTTGAGCCATAGCGTGTCTTCATCATCGTAAAAGACATCAGCTTCACGGCTTTGCTGGTTAAAATAGGTTGCAACAGTTGCCGGGACAGTGTGCGTGTTGTACACATCCAGCTCTAATTCGACCTTGTCAACGTAGCCTCGGAGTACCTGCAAGGCAGCCTCTGTACCAGACGTTGCTTCAATGGCATCGAGCATATCTACAATGCCATCCGCTCTTCTTTGTTCGAGTATGGCTTCATAATCACCGAGCACGCCCTCTTCAAAGACAAAAAAAGAGGTCATGGTGATAAAAAAAACAACCACTAACCCCACATAGAATTCAATATATATTCTGCGCATGCCCGTACCTTAAACGCGAATGATAAGTATGAATAGACAGCCCTTGCTGCTTGTCCAGATAGTGCTCATGCAGATAATGCTTATGCAGAACCAGACGATATCATGATACTAAATCATCTGCGCATCGACTTCTGTCGGTGGTTTGTCACGATCCTGCACCTTATTTTTCAGCGCATTACCTTGATGGCGACATCCATTGACCACTTGTCGACATAGACAGACAAAAAAGTGACATTCATCGCCCTTTATATTGAGTACCCTGCAGCCCTATAACAATCAGGGGTGTAAATCATGAAAACACATTCAATGCTCGTTATTTTAGCATTAACGTCATCAGCCTCTGCGATGAGTGTCAATGCAAAAGAAAATACAGAAAATCGTTACTTTATCGGTTTTAAACACGGCAACACTATTTTTACAGACGCCAAATCACCGAAAATAAGGCATTGGGACATAGCAGAAGGATGGAGCAGTCATCCTGACTCGCCGTCAGGTGCAGACTTTGATGAAGTGTCAACAACATCGATCAACATCGGGAAAAACGTTTATCAGCATGGCAGCCATAGTATCGACATGTATGGTTTTTATGATTTGGGACGCTCTACGTTTACGTCCTTGAAAGACCGTTCAGAAACCAAACGTCATATAGATACCTTCGGTCTAGGCGGAAAATATAAGTATTCGATCAGTGCTACTCTTTATAGCTTTGCTGGATTGGAAGTAGGTCATTATAAAGACACGCTCAAGCATAAGGCGATAACCGAATGCAGTAATAGCAGCTATTGCTACGAAACCGAAAAAAGTCAAACCTCCAAATCTGGACTAATGACTGCCGCATTTATTGGTGCAGGTGTTAACTTAAACGAAGATGTAGACGTTGAGTTAGGGTTAAGACACCAACGCCTCAATAAAAACAAATACGATGACGAGTTTGATTTCAAAAAGTCAAACCAAATCTATCTCGGCCTTAACTATCACTTTTAATCTTCTACTAGGCAGTCATACCATGGCTGTCTAGTTCTACTATTCATACGGTCATGTTAAACAGAACATTAGCCCTCATTGCCACACTTGTTATAGTTTTATATTGTTATTTTATATCAACAACTTATTCGCCTAACAACCAACGAAACATGGCGCTTGTTGATCGCGTTATGCTCAATGAATTAGACGCATTATTTTCTTTTCCACCTCAGGACATATGGAACAATCAGTATGTGTTACAGGATCACCCTATAATATTGGTGAGTAAAAAAAAGTGGAATATATACAGCACAATATTTATCGTCAATAAACCGGACAACTACGATAGCGTTTGGCTAAAAAAAGTCGATACCTCGCCATACCAGAACATTAGCAACCTCTACAGCACACGCTGGTATGATCTAAGCACGCTGTTATGGCGATTTATTGCGAACTTCACAAACACAATGATTGAGGGTAAAGACGCATTAGTGTTTTATTATTCTGAAGGGTCTTTCCTCATTAATGACAATAGAGGTGCAGGGTTCTCACAATTCATGTCTCATGAAGCATTCCACCTGTATCACCAAAAAAGATGGAATTATGATCAAAATGGTAATGAATTTATCGCACAATACCCACATAATCATGAACACTATCAGCTACTCGCGCGCGAAATGACGCTACTTGACCAAGCGTTAGACAATTTATCAGACAAAAACGTATTAAAAAGCACGCTGCGAGACTGGGTTGCGATTAGAGAAAAACGCTATCAGCAATGGCCCCAACTCGTCGCGGAGACGAACAGTGAAACAATGGAAGGAACAGCAACATACGTAGAGCTCAAACCCTTTCTTCTATACTATGATGAAATGTTTGTTCCTGCCGCAAATGACACTGTTCTCTCATTTAATGACTATTTTAATTGGATCATTAGCAGTAACAATCACCATTTACTCGAACGAAGAATGTCTTATGAAAAGGGATTGGCGCTATGCCTCATACTTGACCAACTCTCAGAGACGTGGAAACAAACCCTTGGTGAAAATGCGCCTACGCTCTACGCGTTGATCAAAACAAGGGTCGTCACGTCAGAGCAAGCTTACCAAGTGTCAGGAACAAATAAGTAACCTTTCCCCCGTACCGTGATAATACGGTGCGGGCTCGCCGCGTCATCCATCAGTTTTTTTCGCAGTGTAACAATCTTATTGTCTACCGTTCTGTCGATACCGTCATATTCAATGCCCCGTAGCGCTTTGGTCAGTGTATCTCGAGACTGAACCGCATCGGGGTGTGACGCGAGCTGCCACAGTAAGTCAAACTCACTTTCCGTTAACGTAATGCTTTGTTCATCCAACTGGCACTGTCGGCGCGCTTGATTAAGCACAAGCCCACCATATTGCAACAGCCTTGACGGTGTTGATGGCAGGATAACTTCTGATTGACGACGCAATAACATCCGTACTCGCGCCATCAGTACTCTTGGTTTAATGGGTTTACTAACAAAGTCATCGGCGCCAATTTCCAGTGCCGCGACATGATCAAAGTCGTCATCACTGGCGGTTAACATCATAATAAGTCCGTGAAAATCATTGCGTATCTGTCGACAAATTGTTAATCCATCATCGCCAGGCAGCATCAAATCCAGCAAGACTAAATGAGGCTGATCCGCTAAAATGCGTTCTGCCGCCCCAGTACCCTGCTCTAATGCCGTTACTGTGTAATTTTGTGCCTCGAAGTACTCTGTCAGCATTTCGCGCATTTTCGGATCATCTTCAACCACAAACAAATGTATTTTTTCTTCCATTTTCACTCATAACAACGTGATTATCTTACCTATGATTACCTCAATTGTAGCCTAATTTCTACCGATTATTTCGTTTACAAACACCAGACAATTCCATACCAACTTAAGATACTTTTATTGCATCGCTGCGTTTAGAGTACTGCCAATCCGAGCGTTAGACACTTTTAAGGTAAAACACATGAAAAAACTAGCTATTATTATCGCAGCGATCGCGTCAAATGCAGCCTATGCGGGCGACACATATATCCGTAACGGCAATATCTACTCACATGAAGGACAAGCGGTCGCTGAAGTGGGTATCAGCACGACAAGTGATCTTTACAAAAGCCAAGATGACACTACCTATCTGAACCTAAACCTTGGCTATCGCGGTGAAGACTTCAACGCTGATCTAACAAATGGCCTTAACTACCGTTTTTTCGGCAATAATGATGACAGTGTGAATATCAACGCTTTTATCGGTCATGCATCAAAGGGTTACGAGAGCAAAGACGCTGATAGCCTGGCTGGCATGAAAGATCGTAATGCAGGGATCAATGGCGGTTTTAATATGGATATCAATACCGGTATGGGTGGTGTTCTTTCTACATTTGTAGGGCACGACATCACGGGCGAATACGACGGTCTAAACGCTGGCATGAAGTACATGCATATCACACACTTTGGTAAAATCGACTTCGTTCCATTCGCGGGTGTGAACTGGCTAAGTGATGATTATGTTGATCATTATTTTGGTGTAAAAGACAGTGAAGCGACCATGCAACGTTCGGCTTATAAAGGCGATAACAGCTTTACTTACAACTTAGGATACAAGCTTGTGATGCCAATGGGCGAAAACTGGGATATCAGCCAAAGTACGCAATACACCCGTTTGGGCAGTGACATTGCTGATTCGCCAATCGTAGATAGCGCTAATCAGTGGGATGCACAAGTGACCATGAGCTATCATTTTTAAGATCCCGAGCTCAGATCATAACTATTTCAATAAGGCCTCCGCTTCATCCGGAGGCCTTGTCACGTCATGGAGTTCGTATTCTTTAGCCGGATGAATATTGGGATTATAGAAAAAACTACTAAAGCGGACTTCGGAAAGAGAGGGTTAAAATAGATACAAAAAAGCCGCTGATTTTTCAGCGGCTTTTTTAGATTTGGCGGAGGGACAGGGATTTGAACCCTGGAAGGGCTATTAACCCTTGCCGGTTTTCAAGACCGGTGCTTTCAACCGCTCAGCCATCCCTCCGAACAGTTTTGTATACTAATGATGCCCTAGTGCAATGTAAAGTACTGCAACACTATTTTTTGTTTAAGTGATGGATATTCATCCGTTACTGACATGTCGCGGCTTCACATTCGGTGAACAAGTTGGTACAACGTGCATATACTCTCCATTGAGAGCTCGCATGTTACTAACTCAGGAACCGACATGACCTTAGACAGCTTTCTCGCCAAAGTCACACAAACACCCGATATGGTAATGTTTGATGAGACGATGGCGGTGATAGATGCACATTACGACTACGCGCCCACGCGATTTACTAACGGTAATCTCGCCAATAAAGCTGGACAAAATACAGGCTCTTGCAAAGTGCTCGCGTTTTGCCGGCTGCATGAGTTAACAGAAGCGCAAACGCTCGCGTGTTTCGGAGGGTACTACCGCGAGGACGTGTTGAGCCATCCCTCTGGGACTGATCATAAAAATATTCGCAATTTTATGGTAACTGGATGGAAAGGTGTGTCGTTTGACAAAATGCCCTTAAAAGCAAAAACGCGAACGCATTCTTAAATGACGTCCGATCAAAAACGGCGACCCGCGGTCGCCGTTTGCCTATGACGCCATACTTGATCGAACGCTAGCTAGTATGCTGACGCGGCAGAAATATCTCCCCCATCATACAACGTACGCTACCGCCGCCAATTGTCTCTATTGTTGTGACATCGATAGGAACCAGTTTCCCAAACTGGCGTAATGTACGCTTTTGCGCTTCTGTAAAAGCACTGTAAGCAGACAACGACATCACAATCACCGATTCGCCATGTCGATTTCGCAATTGCAAGATATTGCCACAAAGCTGATTCATTTGTGATTCACTGATCGAGACGAGCGTTTTGTCTTCGCTCAGTGTATTGCAGACCAAATCCCGCTGCCCGGCCTCTATTACCTCATCACAAACCACGGCAAACGCTTCGCCCACAGCCATCATCACATTGGTATGATAAACCGGATTGCCATCGCTCATCTCGGTGTTAAAGCTCACGACTTGTCGCATGCCCACCTTTGCTGCCCATTCGGTCAATAAAATACTGTCACAACGGTGTGAAAGCGCCGCATAAACACGCTGGTTAAGGTGATCGATAACCATTGCGCCTGTGCTTTCGAGAAACGCCTCTTCTTTATCATGACATTTGACCTTGTGCACATGATTAACGTCATAGCCGGCACGATCCAATGCTGCCATTAAACGCTCTGGCTTTACCTCCAACTGACGGTTTGGGCATGCCATAGGGTAAAGATAAAGCTCACCACTGGGCAAGGTGCTAAACCAGTTATTCGGGAAGACGGCATCCGGTGTCGCCGGATCCGAGTCAGGGTATTCCATCACCACCACATCAATACCGTGGCGACGCAAAATCATCACCATGTTATTAAACTCTGCCATGGCGCGCGTTTTTACTTCCTCGTCGGGCAATGAGGGAGCGTGTTGAAAACCATTATCCTCACTGGTTTGTGCATTAAACTTAAAATGAAGCGGGGGCACCATCAACACGGCCGACGCTGCGTGGGGATGGGATAGCGGATATTGGGTATCATAGCTCGCTAAAAACGCCATAAGCAAACCTTCTAAAACAACATGACTTAAAGAGTATAGATGGGCTATGGGGTACGCGATCAGTTTTAAACGCGCAACAGCCTCACCCGGTGGAATGAATAACCGCAGGAAAATATCATTGAAACAAGTTTTTTACAAATAGGGTTTTTTACACCCCGGTTTTTACAAATCATTTTTTTACAAATCCAGGTGAATCCGCACATTGCAGGGCGGAAGTTTAGTTAACTACACTATTAAAATAAACAGGGAGAATAGAGCATGAAACCAGCGCAGCCGACTCGCCACGAAGATAAGCGTCTTCACGCCTTGTACGATCTAGGGATATTAGATACGGGCCGTGAAGATCGATTTGAGCGAATTGTGCGTGTCGCAGCCTACGTATCTGATTGCCCGGTGGTTGCGATTAGCCTGGTTGATGAAGATCGCCAATGGTTTAAAGCCAAACGTGGGTTAGCCGTTAATCAGACTGGGCGCAGTGAGTCCATTTGTGGCCATGCTATTCATCAACTCGAACCATTTATCATTGAGGACACGCTTAATGATCGTCGATTTGATGATAACCCATTGGTAACCGGCCCTCCTAACATCCGTTTTTATGCTGGATTCCCTTTTAGTCTTGATAGCGAGCACTTGCTTGGTACCCTCTGTGTCATCGACCACAAGCCTCGTCAGCTCACTGACGCCTGTGAGCGCGCGCTGTCAGATCTCGCGCGAATCGTGGAACATGAGCTGGTCATGACTCAACAAAATGTGATCGACCCTTTGACAAGCGTATTTAATCGCCGTGGCTTTTACCGAGAAGTAACCAGCTATTTGACCGATGAGATGGTGATCGAAGATCAACATACTTTGCTGCACTTTGACGTCCGTCAGCTACAAGGCATAAATCGGCACTATGGCAAGCATGCGGGTGATGGCGTCCTGAGAGCATTTGCCGCCTGTTTAAGGGATGTCTTTGATGATACAGGCTGGATAGGACGTTTAGAAGGCTGTGAATTCGCCGTATTATTGATTCAACAAGACGTTGACGCCGTCGAAGCCCAATTAGATCGATTTTACCTAAGGCTCTGCCGGCGTTTATCGTCAGAACGTTATCCGTTTGTCTATTCGGTCGGCCTCGCCCACTTCACCCAGATCGATGAAACAGTGACATTAGAAACCATGTTATTAGACGCAACGAACGACACTCGGACATACCCTGTGCCTTCGGAAACACGTGATATTGGATAACGCTAACAAAATAGGTGAGATAAACGATGAGGAGATTGGAGCGACATACGAGGTTCGAACTCGTGACCTCGACCTTGGCAAGGTCGCGCTCTACCAGCTGAGCTAATGTCGCTTATTCAATCAAGCGCCTAAAAGCGCTTAGAAAATTGGTTGCGGGAGSCGGATTYGAACCRMCGACCTTCGGGTTATGAGCCCGACGAGCTACCAGACTGCTCCATCCCGCGTCCGTAACATCAATCATGCTTGATGTGGGCAAAACTTGGAGCGACATACGAGGTTCGAACTCGTGACCTCGACCTTGGCAAGGTCGCGCTCTACCAGCTGAGCTAATGTCGCCTATGCAATTAAGCGTTGCATCACGCTTTGTAAAAATTGGTTGCGGGAGSYGGATTYGAACCAMCGACCTTCGGGTTATGAGCCCGACGAGCTACCARACTGCTCCATCCCGCGTCCGATTTTACTGTGCACCTAGAGGAACTTGGAGGCGCGTCCCGGAGTCGAACCGAGGTACACGGATTTGCAATCCGCTGCATAGCCACTCTGCCAACGCGCCTTTGTTTTGTTTCCGTCTCTGCGGTACGGGGAGGCATTCTACGGATAAACGTGATCGAGTCAACACTTATTATTTAATAAAAGTTTCAGATGGCTGTTTTACAAACAAAAGCGTCAAACTTCGACCAATCCGCTGTTATTTTCAGCATTTATTACTGCCATTCCCCTATTCGTTGCTAAAAATCTCACGCGTCTTTCCTAAAAATTTCACGCGATCGCATAGACGAGGCGTAATGCGATAGTGACTTGTTCACCGCAGGCGATCAGCTTGCTTTACTTAGCCTCTTCACTGTTTAACCAACGAAACGTCAGGTTGATTCGCTCACCCAGCGGCTTTTGCGTTTTGGGCACACTATGTTGCCAGTGGGTTTGCGTCTCGCCTGCCATCACTAACAGTGAGCCATGATCGAGTAAAAACTCACGCTTTAGCTGTCGCTTGGGGTGACGGAATAAAAACCGACGACTCGCGCCCAGACTCACCGAGGCAATGGTCGGCTGCTTCCCCAATTCCAATTCATCGTCTCTATGCCAGCCCATGTAATCGCTACCATCTCGATAGAGATTGAGCAAGACGGTATTGAAACGGGCGTGGGTGGCGGCTTCAACACGCGCTTTCAAATCCAGTAACTCTGATGTCCAAGGACGGGGAGATAATGTGAGTCCACTGTAGGTATAAGCATGATCACCATACCAAGCTAACAAGCGCGGCTGCATCACGGTCCGCCCAAACATCGAAATAGGAAGTTGCTGCCAAGCCGTTTGTGCGCGAAGCGATGTAAAAAACGCATCCGCTTGATTGCTCGCTAGCCAGTTTGGGGACCAATAGACGTCAGCTTGGGGCATAGCTCCACCTTGCTGCGGATCAAACGTCGTGTCGGTAAAAAAACATTGTTGCTGTGGGGGGCGTGCCATACACAATTGTCACCTCGGTTCTCATATGGCATTCAGTATGGCTGTGGTTAACGAATTGGATCAACACGTCGGCCACTCATGCCATTTAACCGATACCAACCCGCAATACTAAACCGTTGCCTTTTGGCCGGGAGCACTTCATGGGGAAACGCTTCGGATAAAAAAGTGACCAGCCGTCCCGCTTTGGGCCACAGCGTTTGGCGATGCGACCCATCAGGGTTGTAAATCACGATTTCACCACCGTCTTGCTCAGACCAATCGTGGTTTAGATAGAGTACCGTCGTGACTTTACGATTTGATCGTCCCTCAAACGCATCATAATGTTTGGCATAAAAATCACCGGGATTGTACTTAGCAAAATGCGCCTCGTACTCAAACAATCCCAAGAATAAATGCCGATTGAAGGCATACTGCAAATTCGCCATTTTATCCAAAAGCGTATCGATAGCGGGCGCCATATCACGTTCTAACCAATAGATTTTGTCGCGACGAATTTGGGTGTTGGTATGCTGTTTACGCTCTCGGCCGATTGCCGCTTGATTCCACTGAGCGGGTAAGCATGCCTGCAAATCGCTAACCGCTTGCGCCGATAAAAAATCGTCACAAACACTAAGGCCATGAGTCGCAATATCATCGATGATGGTCAGTTCGTTCAAATACTTATCTCCGTCGCCAATTAGAACGGTTACCTTACTGCCTTTTGACTGGGGGGCAACCTATTTTCTTTATTGTGACGATAAGGACTATTTATAGAACCGTCGGTGTCATCACCCATATCACTCACCTTGTATTCGGCGCGAGTTTTAGGGGGCGAGCACGGCATTATGCTACTGTTAGCGGAACCTTTAAAAAGGCCTAGATTGATCACGAAAAGGCTTTTATACAGAGTCTGGGTGCAATATTATGCGCTTGACGTGTACTCGGCCAATTAGCCATTGAAGGACCATGATAATGAAGAAAATCACTCAAGGAATCACCGCAACAGCACTTGCACTCACGACTGTATTCGCAAGCGGCGTCCATGCCGAAGATAAGGTACTCAATCTTTATAATTGGGCAGAGTATATGCCCATGGATGTCATTGAAGCGTTTGAAGAAAAATACCAGGTTGATGTGAACTACTCGACATTCGAGAGTAACGAATCCATGTATGCCAAGCTTAAGCTGCTAAACAGTGAAGGCTATGATCTGGCGTTTGCCTCAACCTATTTTATTGAGCGCATGATCAACGAGGATATGCTCGCTAAAATTGATAAAAGCCAGATTGGTCATTTTAACCAGTTACGCCCAGGCTTGCTCGGCCAATCATTTGATCCAAAGAATGACTACTCGCTTCCTTATGTTTTTGGTGTCACGGGTATTAGCTACCACAGCGATTACATTGACGGTAGCAAAGTGACAAAATGGGCAGATTTATGGCGCGACGATTTTCGTGGCCAAGTCATGCTGCTGAATGATGTGCGCGACGTGTTTGGGATGGCGTTAAAAGCCCAGGGCCATAGCATTAACAGCACCGATGAAGCGGAAATTAAGCAAGCCTATCAGTCCCTGCGCGATCTGCGTGATAACGTGGTGGTTTATAACTCCGATGCGCCACACGTCCCGTTTATTACAGGCGAAGTCAATATTGGTCAGCAATGGAATGGCAATGCTCATATGGCTCAACAAGAGATCGATGGAATTGAGTTTGTCTACCCGCAAGAGGGCGCGATATTATGGATGGATAACTTTATTATCCCGAAAAACGCTGAGCACAAAACCTTGGCGCACAAGTTTATCGACTTTATGTATCAGCCTGAAAACCAAGCAAAATTAGTCGAAGAGTTTGGCTACCCCGCCCCCAACACTGGCGCCGCGGAGTATTTAGATGCCGATCTACGAGAAAACAAAACGATTTTCCCGTCTGATGAAGCCGTCAATAACGGTGAATTTACTGATGATGTTGGTGAAGCGGTGACGATCTACCAAAAATACTGGCAAATGCTGAAAAGCTAAACAGTGACGCTTTTCGAGCTTACGCCAACCGTAGGCCCTCGCTGATAGGGGGCCTTTGATGATAAGGATGTTGCCTGATGATTGATTTTCGTTCTGACACAGTGACTCAGCCTGACGAGGCGATGCGAACGGCGATGGCGAATGCCCCCGTCGGCGACGACGTGTATCGCGATGATCCTAGCGTCAATACACTAGAAGAGTGGGCCGCTTCACGCCATGGCTTTGACGCTGCCCTCTTTACTGCCTCAGGAACCCAAGCCAACCTACTGGCCTTAATGGCCCATTGTGAGCGTGGTGATGAATATTTATGTGGTCAACAGGCCCATAATTATAGGTATGAAGCCGGAGGCGCCGCCGTATTAGGCTCGATTCAGCCCCAACCGATAGACAATGCCCCAGACGGCAGCCTTCCCTTTGATAAGCTCGCGGCTGCAATCAAGCCAAACGATTTCCATTTTGCGCGAACGAAACTCTTAAGCTTAGAAAATACCATCGGCGGTAAAGTTTTACCTTTATCCTACCTGGCCGAGGCGCGCATTTTTTGTGATCACCATAAGCTGCAATTACACCTCGATGGCGCGCGCGTTTACAATGCGGCAGTCGCGTTAGGCGTCGATATCACCGCCATCAGTTGTCACTTTGATTCAATGACCATTTGTTTATCCAAAGGACTTGGCGCCCCCGTTGGCTCTCTTCTTCTTGGTTCTCAAGCCTTTATCAATAAAGCAAGACGCATACGGAAAATGCTCGGTGGGGGGATGCGCCAAGCGGGAATTTTAGCGGTTGCCGGTCAGAAAGCGCTCAATGAAAATGTTGATCGCCTGGCTCAAGATCATGCCAATGCGCAGTACTTAGCGAGTGAATTGCATCAACTTGACGGCTTTTCAACTGACGCTTATCCGGTCCAAACCAATATCGTCTATGTCGATATCGCCGATACGATCGAGCGTACACGGCTTCAAATGCGGCTGATTGAGAAGGATATTCGTGTCACATTCAGTGGTCATCCCGCTCGTTTGGTGACCCATAAAGACATCAGCCGTGAGGATATCAATACCCTTATTCGTGCGATAGCCGACTCTCTTTAGCCGCTATCATCGAAGCGCTGACTTTCTTCCTTCGCGATAAAATCGATAAAAAGCGGGCACATTAGCCCGTTTTTTGTTTATAAAATAACCAGCCAATGTAAAACTGTGACCCTATCATCGCTTTCTCCACCAAAGTCACTAAAACAATCACTTACAGTCGCTACACTAAAATCAGTAACGATTAAACGCCAATACGGGGACAGCCATGGCTCTCACTCAGCTCACCAGCGATCGCTTGTATCGTGAATCTAGCTTGAAGCACAGCGACATTACGTCAACCAAGCATCTTGCGCCACTTGACGAAATTGTCGGTCAAGATCGTGCTCGCCACGCCGTTGAATTCGCGATGTCAATTAAAGAGAAAGGTTACAACATTTACGCCATCGGTCAGAACGGACTCGGTAAACGCACCATGATGATGCGCTACCTTAACCAACACTGGCAGACTGATTCACCCGTTTATGATTGGTGCTATGTTGCGAATTTCCAAGAAGCACGTTCACCACAAGTCCTAAAACTCCCCGCGGGAAAAGGTAGTGAATTAAAAAAGCATATTGAACAGCTCATGGGTAAGCTCGCCAATGCCCTGCCAATGGCGTTTGATAATGAAATGTACTACCAACGTGCGGAAACATTAAAAAATCAACTCACTGAGCGACAACAAACGATTCTGCAAAGCTTAAGTGAAACCGCAGAAAAAAACAGTGTTAGTCTTTCTATCACGCCACAAGGGGATTATCAGTTCGTTGCCCTTAACGGTGAGGAACCACATACTGAAGACACCTTTGATGCTTTATCACAAGATGAACAGATGGCCTTCGGCAAAGTGATTGATAAGCTTGAGACTGAATTACGCGGCGTTGTTCGCCAATTGGGTGAATGGGAGTCAGAATACGCAGATAAGCAAAAAGCGCTTGATGAAGACATTGGCCAAGAAGTGATTGCCACCCATATCGCGCCACTGAAAAAGACGTTCGCAGATCTGCCCGAGATCATCACTTTTCTCGAGGCAATGCAGGCCGACATGCTGGAACACCTTGATATTTTTTTAGAAGACAGCGAAGAGCAAGCGGCACTCGCCTACGCGGCGTTAGATAAAAAGCTCCCTCGCCGTTATCAAGTCAATGTATTAGTTAGCCAACACGACGCGCAAGCCCCCATCGTGGTCGAAGACAGCCCCAGCTATCACAATTTATTTGGCTATGTTGAAAACGCCACCTTTAAAGGCACGGTCTTCACTGACTTTTCTCTCATTCGCGCCGGCAGTTTCCATCGCGCCAATGGCGGTGTGTTGATGATGGATGCCATCAAAGTGCTCGAAAAACCTTACGTATGGGAAGGCATTAAACGTGCCTTGAGCAGTCGTCAGCTCAGCGTCAGTGCGCTAGAGCGAGAGGTAACCCTCAGCGGAACCGTGTCACTCGATCCAGCCCCCATTCCACTTGATCTCAAAATTGTTTTATTTGGCGATTATCAAACGTATCAGCTTTTACAACGCTACGATGCAGAATTTAGTGAGCTGTTCCGGGTCACAGCAGATTTTGAAGATGACATGCCGCGTACAGAGAGTACTGAGCACCAATACGCCAAATTTATTTCCAGCATTATCCATGATGGCAACCTGTTGCACTGTAGCCGCAGTGCTATCGCTCGTATTATCGAGCACAGTGCACGACAAGCTGAGGATCAAAACCGTTTGTCGCTTCATTCAGCTGACATCGCTAACTTATTGCGCGAGTCCAATTACTGGGCCACGCAAGCAAAAGCGAATACCGTTGGCGCACTGCATGTTGAAAAAGCCCTTGCCAGTCGAAACATGCGGGTAAGCCGCTTACGAGACAGCATGATGCAGAATGTAGAAAACGGGGTAACGTTGATCAACACCCAGGGAACGGCTCTCGGACAGATTAACGGCCTGTCAGTGCTCAGCACCTCTGACTACAGCTTTGGTTTACCTAATCGTATTACCGCGACCACCGCGTTTGGCGAAGGTGAAGTACTCGATATAGAGCGTAGTGTCAAACTAGGCGGGCGTATTCACTCAAAAGGGGTAATGATTTTATCCGCGTATCTTGCCACGCTTTTGGGTAAAACCGATAAGATCCCGCTAAAAACACATCTGACCTTTGAACAATCGTATGGCGGCGTCGACGGTGATAGCGCCTCCATGGCGGAATTTTGTGCGATTTTCTCGGCAATGACTGAGGTGCCACTGCGCCAAGATATCGCCATCACAGGATCCATGAACCAATTTGGCGAAGCACAACCGATTGGCGGTGTGAATGAAAAAATCGAAGGCTTCTTTGACGTCTGCACACTCAAAGGGCCAAACCACCAGCAAGGGGTAATTATTCCTGCCGCCAATATTCAGAATCTGATGTTGCGCAAAGATGTGGTGCTGGCGGTTGAAAAAGGCGAATTTCATATTTATGCCGTTTCGCACGTCAGTGAAGCACTCTCGCTTTTATCAGGAGAGAAAGCGGGATTCGGTCCCGAGGGTAAAGCCCCCAACGGACTATTGACCATCGCGATGGATAAACTGAACAATCAACGCGATGCACATCGTACTTCCGCAAGTTAAAGACAGCGGCCACACTGGCCGCTTTTTTCTTCTTAGTTCACATCAGGATCGTCACTTCTCATTGTGGCAGCAATCACGTTATTGACTTTCACCATAGCTTGATCCGACGCAAAAAAAATAGCGACCTTTGCGCGTAATATGCAATGAAAACCATTCTTATTTGGATCTCGCATTATGAAACTGTCAACGCTTGGTCGCGGTCAGTCCGCGCGTATTACCAGTGTCCATCATGTGCCCGCTGTTATCCGTCACCGCCTTGCTGTTATGGGGTTAATCCCGGGCACCGCGGTGGAGCTGGTTCGGCGAGCACCGCTTGGAGACCCATTACAAATCCGGCTCGATAACGAACAACTCGTCGTTCGTCGTGACGTTGCCAAATTGATTGATGTGGAGACACTGTGATGAAAAAAAAACGCATTCTTCTTGCCGGTAACCCAAACTGCGGCAAAACCACATTATTTAATGCGTTAACCGGCTCTCGCCAAAAAGTCGGTAACTGGGCTGGTGTCACGGTTGATAAGAAAGTCGGCCAGCTCACGTTCAATCAAACAGCGAACGACAATACAGAGTGTGAAATTACCGATTTACCCGGTTTATACGCCCTAAATGCAGGCTTTGATGCCAGTCTAGACGAACAAATCGCGACGTATTCAATTGATAGCCACGACTGTGATGCGATCATTAACGTGCTAGACGCCAATAGTCTTGAAAGAGGACTGTACCTTACCTTGCAATTACGCGAGCGCGGCGTCCCGATGATAGTGCTGATCAATAAGATGGATCGGTTAGATCGCAACGGACAACAGCTCGATATCGGGAAGCTACAAGAATGGCTTGGTTGTCCCGTGCTTACCGTTACCGCATGCCAAGCCGACAGTGTGGCGACTTTCCGCCATCAGCTCGCCCACATGATGATGGAACTTCCGCATTGCGACGCCATGCAGTTAAACTATGGTGAGCATATCGAGGCATGGATCCAATCTCATCTTGGCGCCCCGTTTGCAGGCTCGGCAGCGGCACAAGTGAATCAACGCGCCCATTTGCTTGAGTGCCTAGAGCGAGATCGTTTGCCCGATGGCAATGATACGTCCCTACAAGCGTCATTTTCCCAGGCTTGCCAATCGCTGGCCGGACAAGATACCGACATTCTTATCGCCGATACACGCTACAGCTATATTCGCGATCTGGTACATGACACACGACGCGAGCACCGCCATTTAAGCCGCAATAAAACCGAAAAACTCGACAAGGTGATCCTCAATCCTTTTTTATCGCTGCCTATTTTGCTTGCCGTACTCTATGCCATGTTCGTATTTGCCATCAATATTGGCGGCGCCTTTATCGACTTTTTTGATATCGCCGCTGGCGCTGTTTTAGTGGATGGCACCCATCAACTATTAGATGGCATATTGCCCGAAGCGATAGTGACACTCGTTGCAGATGGTGTCGGTGGTGGTATTCAAACCGTAGCGACCTTTATCCCGGTGATTGCTGGGCTATATCTTTTTCTCACCGTTCTAGAAAGCACCGGTTACATGGCGCGCGCCGCCTTTTTGCTCGATGGTTTGATGCAAAAAATTGGCTTACCGGGTAAAGCTTTTGTCCCCCTGATCCTCGGCTTTGGCTGTACAGTGCCCGCCGTCATGGCAACGCGCACTCTTGAGCAAATTCATGAGCGCAAAACCGCCGCAGCAATGGCCACCTTTATGTCCTGCGGTGCACGGCTCCCCGTTTACGCCTTGTTTGCCGCAGCGTTCTTCCCGCAAAACGGACAAAACCTAGTATTTGCGCTCTACTTACTTGGGATTGCAGCGGCCGTGCTCACTGGTTTGATTTTGCGCCACACCCTTTATCCGGGCCAGAGTGAAAGTCTGTTAATGACACTACCGGACTACGAGCTCCCCCGTATGCGCCACGTGTTGAGTCATACCTGGCAAAAGCTGCGCCGTTTCGTATTGGGGGCAGGTAAAACCATCGTCATTGTGGTAACCCTCTTAACTTTCTTTAACTCTCTCGGTACCGATGGCAGCTTTGGCCATGAAGATAGCGAGACATCCGTATTATCGAAAGCGGCTCAAGTCGTCACCCCTGCTCTCTCACCCATTGGTATCGAAGAAGATAATTGGCCAGCCACTGTCGGCTTAGTGACCGGACTATTCGCCAAAGAAGCAGTTGTTGGTACCTTAAATAACCTCTATGCCCCAACCAATGCAGAACAAGACGAAGGCTCGATCAGTGATGCGCTTGTTGACGCCGTTCAAAGCATTCCCGAAAACTTATTTGGCATTGATTACAGCGATCCATTCGCGATGAGCGTGGGAGAGATAGAAAACACCGAAGCCGCTGCGCAAGAGCAAGCAGTGAGTATGGCAACGTTTGACAATTTACACCGCCAATTCACGACGACGGCCAGTGTTATGGCTTATCTGATAGTCATCCTACTGTATACGCCCTGTGTTGCCGCGATAGGAGCCTATACCCGTGAGTTTGGCCGTCGATTTGCGCTATTTATCGCGGGATGGTCAATGCTCTTAGCTGTCAGTGGCGCCACACTGTGCTTTCAAGTCAGTCAAATCGGCGTGGCGACCACTCAGGCGACAGTTTATATTGTCAGCCTTTCTGCCCTACTGATTACCATGATCGGCGTAATGCGTTATGTTGGTCGCCATCCTCATTGGTTTAAGGAGACCTATTATGATCCTGCAAAAGCTCAAAGCCAGTGTCACTCAGGCGGGTGTCATTAGTCGAGAAGCGCTTGCAAAAGAGTATGGCCTCAGTCCCGACGGGGTTGAGGCCATGATGGAGACTTGGATCAGGCGGGGCACGATCATCCGCCAATGTACTTGTCACAATCAGCAAGAGGTTCAATACCGTTTAGCGCATCATAACGAAATACAATGCTTTAGTATGGTATAGCGAGACATACAAAAACGGCGACCATTAAGGTCGCCGTTTTACTTTATAATGGTGCCCCGGGCCGGACTTGAACCGGCACAACGCGAACGTCGAGGGATTTTAAATCCCTTGTGTCTACCAATTCCACCACCAGGGCACGCAATTTTTTTTCAGCCGCTTACGCCACTGTTTTTAATTTGGAGCGACATACGAGGTTCGAACTCGTGACCTCGACCTTGGCAAGGTCGCGCTCTACCAGCTGAGCTAATGTCGCTTTGGTTGCGGGAGGCGGATTTGAACCACCGACCTTCGGGTTATGAGCCCGACGAGCTACCAAACTGCTCCATCCCGCGTCCGTATTGTACTAGCCAGAGTTCTATGGAGGCGCGTCCCGGAGTCGAACCGAGGTCCACGGATTTGCAATCCGCTGCATAGCCACTCTGCCAACGCGCCTTCGCGCTTCACCTCTCGGCTAAGTGGTTTGAATTCTACATAAGTTTTTCTGGCTGTCACGTACAAATTGTCGTTTTTAGGTTTAACCGTCGATTATTTATCCAAACGTCACATTAACACCCTTTTATTGATCACAATTCGTCCGAAACATGAAGATAAACACGATGAAAAATACCGCGATAAAAAAGTCGTCGATCCGCAGATCGGCACGCGCGCCTTAAAAAGGAGATCAAACAGCAGATAACAGGCGCTCACGTTCATCTTCTTCAATCAGTTTCCAATGCCGGCCTTGTTGCGCCCCTGCCAATTTCCAAAGCAAACATAAATCAAGATCGTTACCATGCGTCACTTGCAAACGACGAAAAATCTCTTCCGGCGCCATGCTGTAAAATGTGGAAATATCTTCTACCCCCGACTTTTTCAACATCCGCTCTATCGTCAAACGCAGGTTAGGGAGATCGCGCAAACGACGGTGATGTCCCCCAGTTTTATATGCTCTATCATTCAGCGCATGATCGCGCGACGCCTTAACCAACACCGCCAGTTCAACATCGTCCTCAATAAAGAGTGCAGTCACGTCATAATAATTCACAACCGCAGACGAGCTTTTCTTTACATGAACAAACTTTTTACACCCTTTATCAACCAACGCAGCCGTTACTATGCCGCCACCACGCAGATAAAATCGCTTATCGGTGAGTAGCGCAAACATCGCATCCTGATGGAAAAAACCAGTACCACCAAACATTGAGCGCTGCTCCATCTCGCCGAAAGTGTTTAAAAAACATGTCACTTGGGTTTTTAATTGCTTTTTCATCAAGGGCTCCTCCTGATATTTGCGTAGACATAATAACAATCCCGAAAATGACTGATAAAGTAGTCAATCTGCATGAATATTCGAGCAAAGAGGATGCATTAATTTAAAATTAAATACTATGTATTGGATCACTCATCCCCATAAAGACCACTTTCATATTGTGGAATATGTCGCATTTATGACAGGTATTTTCATCAGCTTAAAAAAGCCTTTCCATTGAGAAAGCTTTATCCATCGCACTACAGTGCGCTAAATTAGGAGTAAGCCAGTCATGAGTAGGGAGCCGGTATGTCGATACACCCTTTGTTGATTGAAACCAATCATTTATTACCAGGTGGCGTAAACACGTATATTGTGTCTGAGGCTTTCTACTTAGACGCACTCCCACAAGCAGGCGAGCCACCGCGATTACTTGTGGCCATGAAAGACATGGACGAAACCAGCTCCCAGGTTCCGCCCACTCAGCGTCCTTCCACGATTTCCCCGATTGTGACACTTTGCCAAGTGGCTGATTTTAATCGCCATGCCCCCCAGCAGATCGCACTGACATTACAGGGCATTGAAAGTGTCAAGGTGGAGGCTATCGAACGAGGAGAAAGGGATATTGACTTGGCACGGCATACTCCGTTGCCGATATGGCGACGTCAAACCGTTCCTGAGCCCTATCACTATCTGAGTGACAAGCTAAAACAATACTACCGTTCCAATCCTGGGTTGCATGACCATTTTCAGCTGACCCAATATGACGACATAGGTTGGGTCTGTTTACGCTGGTTAGAGCTGCTTCCCATTGAAGTTAAGCAAAAACAATTGTTACTTTCACAGCCTAACGCCTTATTCGTTGCCGAATTTATTGATAAACTATTGCGTTATCCGCTTACCGACCCTGAATAGGCGCGAGTTTGCTGTTTAAACCATCACCAAAGACGCCATCAGGCGCACTGATTCGATCAAAGGCGGTTCTATTTTGCTTTTGGCCGCATTACCATGCCGTCTGGTGACAAACACTATCGGGACTTATGGATCATCTGTCATTTTTCTGGGTCTCACCGGATCGCGATAAATATTTGCGCTCCCTCGAGACCGAATTTTATAAACGCGCTGTCGAAACCGTTCGCGTTAACCGCCTCTCCCTCCCCCCTTTACCGGACGCCATTCTGTCCATACAGCGCGCCAGCAAGCAGCCTGAAACCACGATGCGAGATATTGCTAACTTGTTGATGGAAGACCCTAGCTTGTGCGGCGCGGTACTCAAAGCGGCAAATTCCGCCCTTTTTGCGCCGAGGGCAACCGGACAATGCAAAGACGTTCAAACTGCCGTTTCACGTCTAGGGGTCGACCGTGTTTTAGGTATTATTACCGCAGCGGCCATTCACCAATTGAAAAGCGATGCGACGTTTTCTCGCGACTGCAACGCGCTTTTGAAGCAARGTGCACAGAAGTCGCGTGAATTTGCCGCGGCAATGGCGTTAGTGACCCAAACCATCAGACATTATTGTGATGAGCCGCTATCGGTCGAACCAGAAAAAGCACTGATTGTCGGTTTACTGGCCGACATCGGTTTGTACAGTGTGATTGGTGAGTTCCAGCGCTTTATTCATGAAGGTCACTACCTCCAATTTGATATTGCTGAGCAAGTCTTTTTTGCGCTCGCCGGCGATTGTAGCCGGTTAGTCCTGAAGCAATGGGCATTCGATCGCGATTTTATTGAAGTGGCTATCAATAACAAGCTTTACACCAAACCGCGTCCTGATATCACCTATCTTGATGTGGCAAGAATGGCGAACCACTTATTGATGTTTCGCAACCACGATGACGCGATTGAAGAGCATGAAGTAGAAATGACCGCGCCAGGCGCCGAGGCGTTATACGAGCTCTCCAATCTGGATGATCGCGAGTTTTCACGTCAACTCAACCATGTTATCGACGCCACGAGTATCTAGTAGGATATAAACGTTTGATGCAAACGTCTCATACTAAACCCGCTGAATACTCTCTCCGCTAGCAAGTAACTAGAGTGGCTCTGATGTTGAAGGCGCAAGTCACTCTGGTCTGATTTTATTGACCTGCCTATTAACTGATTGATAACCTCGAAGTCCCTTTCTTAACACCGAGCATCATCTAATGTTTTCAGGGATGTTATTTATCTTCGCGCCACTTATCGTTGGCTACTTGATCCCACTCAAGCAGCCCCGCCATATTCATACCGTGAATACGCTGACGATGCGATTGGTCATGGTTATCCTGGTGTTAATGGGGCTTAGCCTCGCGGGCTTAGACAACCTCGGCCAACATATCTCCACCATTTTGCATTTTGCCGCCACTTTCTTCATTTGTATTGGCGCCGCTAACCTTTTAGCGCTGCCGATTCTCGATAAATGGATGCCGACACAAACGCAAGGCCACCAATATAAGCTGACGTTACGTGGCATGATGTCTGAATCTGGAAAACTGATCGGCGCGGTCGCCACAGGTTTAATCGTTGGTCTACTGTGGCAACAAGATCTCTCTTGGGTCGACGCCGCCAGTGAAGGTATTTTGTTATTGTTGCTATTACTGATTGGCATCCAGCTACGCAATAGCGGCATGACGCTAAAACAAATCATCCTCAATAAGCGTGGTTTGATGATTGCCGCACTGGTGGTGGCAACGTCTTTACCTGGGGGGTTACTGGCAGCTTGGTGGTTGGGTATTCCTTATCACCATGGTTTAGCGATGGCCTCTGGGTTTGGCTGGTATTCTTTAGCCGGCATTTTAATGGGCGATGGCTTAGGCCCTGTCTATGGTGGCGCCTCGTTTATTCTCGAGTTAGGACGCGAGCTTGTAGCGATTATGATGATTCCAATATTGATTCGTCGCTATCCACTCACTGCGATTGGCTACGGCGGCGCAACCGCGATGGACTTTACTCTGCCGATCATTCAAAGCACCGGGGGTATCCGCTGTGTGCCGATTGCAATTGTCAGCGGGTTTATTCTCAGCCTCCTGGTTCCCGTCCTTATGCTCTTTTTTCTTTCTTTAGGCGGTTAATCACCCAGCCAGTTGGATCAAAAAAGGGGTAGCACCCGGCTACCCCTTTTGCAAAATGGATAATGGTAGCGCTTATTGCGCGCGCATCCAGTTGTCCATTTCAGTTCGTAGGTTGTCTGACTTAGTACCAAAGATAGCTTGTACACCACCTGATACTTTTACAACACCCGCTGCGCCAAGCTGCTTCAACTTCGCTTCGTCAACAATGTCAGTATCCGCCACAGAGACGCGCAGACGTGTGATACATGCGTCTAAAGCAGTAATGTTGTCTTTACCACCGAAAGCTGCAACCAAGTCACCCGCTAGTTCAGAGCCTGTCGCTGTCGATACATCCGCCACGGCTTCGTCTTCACGACCTGGGGTTTTCAGGTCAAGGGCGCGAATCACCACGCGGAAGACAATGTAATACAGCACACCATAACCAAGACCAAGTAGTACCAGAGTAATCACATTTTCAGCACGTGGCATCTGTACGATAAAGTCAATGAAACCGTTCGAGAAGGTATGACCGTGAACCACACCCAGTGCGTTCGTCAGCACATAAGCAGCACCCGCCATGATGGCGTGAATACCGTAAAGTACCGGTGCGATGAACAGGAACGAGAACTCAATGGGTTCAGTGATACCGGTCAGGAACGACGTCAGAGCGGCCGATGCCATGATACCCATGATTTTGGCACGGTTCTCTGGCTTCGCTGAGTGAGCGATAGCAAACGCAGCGGCGGGTAGACCGAACATTTTGAACAAGTAACCACCGGCTAGCTGACCAAAGCCGTTACCTGCTTCACGCGTTACGTCGTTAGCGGTCAAGAAACACGTCATGATACCGTTGACTTGCTCACCGGCGTTGTTAACACAGCTACCTGCTTCATAGAAGAAAGGCACGTTCCAGATGTGGTGCAGACCAAATGGGATCAATGCACGCTCTACCACACCGTAGATACCAAAGGCGGTAACAGGGTTTTGCTCTGCGGCCCAGTGAGAGAAGGTAGCGATCGCACCACCGACTGGCGGCCAGATCACAGACAGGATCACACCCAGAGCAATCGAAATAAAGCCGGTGATAATAGGCACAGAGCGTTTACCGGCAAAGAAGCCGAGGTAGTCTGGCAGCTGAATCGTGTAGAAGCGATTAAACGTCCACGCAGCAACACCACCCGCGAGAATACCACCAAGCACACCTGTCTTGATCGTATCTACACCCATAACCGGTGCCATCACATCCAGCGTAGCCACCATGATGCCGTAACCGACAATCGCAGATAGGCCCGATACACCGTCGTTATTGGTGAAGCCAAGTGCCACACCCACCGCGAACAGCAAGGCCATTTGACCAAACACCGAACCACCCGCTTGTTCCATCATGTGAGAAATGATGTCTGGCATCCAGCTAAAGTTGGCCGCACCAACACCTAATAGTATACCTGCAACCGGTAGCACAGATACTGGAAGCATCAGCGCCTTACCGACTTTTTGCAGATTAGCAAAGAGGTTTTTTGACATAGTTCTTGCTCCTAACAAGGACGTTTAACAATTGTGTCTCTGAAGACAGACCTTTCGATTCCCCCCGCAAGAGGTCACACGATACAACAGGTGCCCAGAGAACAAACGATTTGTGATTATTGAACTCACCCAAACTATAAGGGGGGAATCAGTACCTTGCCTATCCGTAACGACTTTACCGATTAAAAAGTAAATATAGATCACAAACCGAACGGGTGACAAAAACAACAAAAATAAACGTAAGATTATGATTAAAAATGACTTTTTACACTGACGGCAGATAAAAAGACCGCATAAAAAAACAGCGACTTAAAAACCTCAAAAGTTATTTCATGTAACGAAAAATCTCATGCACACGATAAACGTTACAATGGCCACTTTTTCTTTATTTTCCATGTATTTATGAGCAAATTGCGCCAGATCAAATTTCGAGATGCATTCAGTGCAAAGCAACAACCTGAGGAAAAAACAACCGATTATTGACGACAGTATAGCCAGATCATCATCAAAACGACGCGCTTGATAGCGATAAAAAGCCGCGCTTTTTGTCGTTATCATTCATGGGTACATTCAGGTAGGAAAAAGCCCGATTGAACAATCGGGCGACGTGGATTATTGCGGATTCGCACTCGAAAAAAGCGCAAAAAAGTTCCGGCTAGTGATATCACACACCGTTTCAACAGACTCACCTTTTAACATCGCCACGTATTCGGCGACCTCTTTCACGTAAGCCGGTTGGTTTTGCTTGCCACGATGCGGCACCGGAGCCAAATAAGGCGAATCCGTTTCAACCAGCAATCGTTCAAGCGGCAAACGCCGCACCACATCCTTTAGCTCCGTCGCTTTATTAAAAGTGACGATGCCAGAAATCGAAATGTAGAAACCCAGCTCAATCGCCGCCTCTGCCATTTCATAGCTCTCTGTAAAGCAGTGTAGCACACCGCCCACACGCTCAGCGCCTTCCTCGCGCAAAATCGTCAAGGTATCCTCTCGCGCGGCACGGGTATGAATAATCAGGGGCTTATTTAGCTCGACAGCGAGGCGGACATGCTGACGGAAAATCGCTTGTTGCTGCTCGGCCAGTTCCGGTTGGTAGTGATAATCCAACCCAGTCTCCCCGATCGCGACCACGCGCTCATCCGCGGCCAGAGCTTTCAGTTGCTGATAGTCAAACCCATTTTCTATATCTAAGGGATGAACACCACACGAGGCAAAAACATGAGGATAAGGGCGGATCATGTCTAACATCGCCGGGAAACTATCTAATGTAACGCCAACAGAGAGAAAATAATCGACACCCCTTGCCTGTGCTTTATCCAGAACATCTTCCACATTCTGGTGCAGCGAATCATAGTCCAGTTTGTCGAGATGGCAGTGAGAGTCTATTAACACGTTATTCTCCAATCGATAATAGCCATTGGCTAAGTACCAATTCGGTATTTAGCCCAGTATGCGTTTGCAGCTGACGCTGCAGTTGATGTAATTGTCGCAATTGCGTATGAACGTGATGAGTCGCCATCACATTCGCCACCTCAGCCACCAAGGCGTGATGATGGCGATGCAAAATAGCGTGTTTTGCGCCTTGTCGCCACTTGAGCACATCAAGTAGAAAGTGGCTCAGCCAGTCCAGTGAGGCAGGATAGTGTGCGACCAACACCTCTGATGTGTCAAATAAGCCAGCACGGCTTTTTACGTAGGTCGCGAAGCCATTGATCACCGCATGATGATGATCGAGTCCTCCAGATTCAACAAAATCACGTGCTGCCAATGGCGCACCGCGGTAAAGCGTGACCGCATGCTCAGGAACCGTGCGCTTCAACGCTTGCTCAATCCAATGCTTCGCGGTTTCGTTATCCGGCTGTGGCGCTTTCCAGACGCTGCATCGACTGATAATCGTCGCTAACAAGCTATCAAGTGACGCGGTTAGCAACACGAAGTAACATCCTTCTGGCGGCTCCTCTAATGATTTTAATAGCGCGTTAGCCGCGGCCTCACCGAGGTTTTCAACGCGCTCAATCACGATAAAACGGGCACCGCCTAGCTGCGACGTTTCCATCGCTTGACGTTGCACCTTACGCACCGCATCAATGCCTATCTGCTTACCGGGTTTTTCAGGCATCAACCAGTGCATATCAGGGTGATTACCGGCATCAAATAACTGGCAACTATGACAACACCCACATGCTTGATCGGCCTGCTGCTTGCACAAACGCACCTTGGCCAAATGACTGGCCATTGCGCGCCGACCGCTTCCTGGAGGGGCAGCCAGTAATACGGCATGTGGAAAGCGTGCGGTCACTAACAGTTGCTGCCAGTGCGTCCATACCGTATTAAACCAAGGAAACACGTGCGGGGCGGGATGGCGCGCGACGACTGACTCACTCATAACGTTTTCAGTTGCTTAAGCCACGTCAATAACGCCGTTTTAATGCTGGCGGTCACCACCTCGAGTGGTTGACTGGCATCGATAATCACCACACTCGGATCCTGGTGCGCTAACGCCAAATAACGCGCGCGAGTGCGCTCAAAAAAGTCGATCTGCATTTGCTCAATCCGATCGAGCTCACCGCGTCCACGGGCACGCGCCAACCCCATTTCAGGATCAATATCCATATATAGCGTCAAGGCGGGAGCAAAGTCACCGAGGACAGTCGCTTTTAAGCTTTCCATTAGTGCAGTATCCATCCCGCGTCCACCGCCTTGATACGCTTGGGAAGACATATCATGACGATCACCAATCACCCACTGCCCTTTTGCCAACGCTGGTTTGATCACGTTTTCAACCAGTTGAACACGAGCCGCGTATAGCATTAATAACTCGGCTTTATCTGTTAAAGGCTCCTCAGGATGGCCTTGTTTTACCAAGGTTCGTAACTGCTCCGCAAGTGGCGTCCCACCTGGCTCACGCGTAGTGATCACATCATGAATGCCGGCATCGTGGAGTACCTGCTTCACTTGACTAATGGCAGTACTCTTACCCGCCCCTTCAAGGCCTTCTACGACGATAAAATGATTGTTCATTGATTTCTCAACACTTTTAGGTAATCACGCACAGCTCGATTGTGTTCGGCCAATGTCGTGGAAAATTGATGGCCCCCTTTGCCTGTCGCGACAAAGTAGTAATAATCAGTATGTGCCGGTTGCGCGGCAGCCATGATCGACGCTTTACCTGGCATCGCAATGGGCGTAGGCGGCAACCCATTAATCACATAGGTATTATAGGGTGTCGGCGTACGCAAATCGCGCTTACGGATATTGCCATCATATTGCTCTCCCATGCCATAAATGACCGTGGGGTCCGTTTGCAAGCGCATGCCTTTGCGCAACCGGTTAACAAATACAGAGGCCACGTTTTCACGCTCACTGGCAACGGCTGTCTCTTTTTCGATGATAGAGGCTAAGATCAATAACTCATAGGGCGTTTTAATGGGCAAGTCGTCGGCACGGTATTGCCATGCTTTCTCGAGTGTGGCCTCCATGGCGCGCACGGCACGCTGTAACAGTTCAATATCCGTATCATTCACGTCGTACGCATAGGTTTCAGGCAGTAACAATCCTTCCAACTTGTCACGTGATACTCCGAGCTGTTCGGCAATGACAGCTTCACTGACCCCCTCTAGGGTATGATCTAAGTGCGGTGCGGATTGCAGCTGTGCACGCCACTGTGCGAACGTGCTCCCTTCGACAAAAGTGATTGATGCATGATACTGCTGTCCCGATCGGAGGGTGGTGAACGCTTGCGCGAGCGTTTGCCCAGGTTGAAGTTGAAATGTCCCCGCTTGAACGCGGGTTAACTCAGGATATAGATGAGGGGCAAACTTGGCCCAGAGACTTGATGCCACCCAACCTTTGGCTTCAAATTGCCTTATAACGCGTTGATAGTGCGCACCGGCCGGCACAGTGAATAATTGAGGCGATTGAATCGACAAGGGCGTCGCAACGAATGCTTTCGTCTGCCATATTACCACGGCGGCCGCTAGCACAACCAACGCCATTATCACGCTGATCCCCCCTAAAAGTCGCTTTTTTAGCACGCGTTTAACCTCTGTTGTAACACCCGAGTCAGGGTATGTGTGTTAAATGGTGTGTCGTTGATTGCCGTGACCGGCACTACTTTCATTAAGGTGTTGCAAATAAAGACTTCATCGGCCTGGTAAAGCGCTTTCTCATCAGTGTTCACCGTATGGCACTGCACATCCCCAACGCCCTCTATCACAGCCATCACTTTATCGCGCATCAATCCAGCCATCACTTTATCGCGCATCAATCCAGCCACACCGGCATACTGTAGCGCCGGCGTATAAACCACTGGGCCACTACGCCAAAAAATATTTGCAGCTGAGGTTTCCACTACATGGCCAAACATATCGCTTACCACCAGATCATCGGCTGTGGTATCAGCGAGTGCCTGTTTGAGTAACACTTGCTCGAGCCGATTTAAGTGCTTTAACCCCGCCAACGGTGAGGCGCCCAATTGAATGAGCGTGGTTGCCAGCGAGATCCCCTGTTGCTGCCACTGGTAGTAATGGGAGGGAAAAGGATGCAGACTAACGATAACCGTCGGTGCCGTGCACCCTTGGGGGCTATAGCCACGCCCACCTTGACCACGGGTGATGATCACTTTCAGAACCTGCTCACCTTGAGCCTGTTGACAGGCCAAATCAAGGGTGTGCGCTAATAGGACCCAATCAACGTCTGCAATGGCTAAACGCTGACAGGTATCCTGGAGGCGAAGAAGATGTGCATCGCGATCGAGCAACACCTTGGAATACACATGACCTGTGGTAAAACAACCATCACCAAATTGTAAGCCCCGATCGGACACCGCTATCTCAGTGCTAAGCTGTCCATTAACCCAGTGCATGATTCCTTGCCACCTCACCAATAAAAACGGCCCGACAAATCGGACCGTTATTATATCAAAATCTCTCAATCAAAATCTCTCATTACGCAGCGCTCACTGCGCGTGTCATTAGATTTTTTTGAAGATCAAAGAGCCGTTGGTGCCACCAAAGCCGAATGAGTTACACAGCGCATAATCCATTTTTACATCACGCGCATGATGTGGCACATAATCGAGATCGCACCCTTCATCAGCATTATCAAGGTTAATCGTCGGCGGTACAATTTGGTCAATCAATGACATCGCGGTAATGATCGACTCCACCGAGCCTGCCGCGCCAAGAAGGTGTCCTGTCATTGATTTGGTCGAAGACACCAAAACGCTATCCGCGGCTGCCCCCATCGCACGGCGCACGGCCTTACTCTCGGCGACATCACCCGCCGGGGTTGAGGTGCCATGGGCATTGATGTAACCAATTTGCTCAGGCGTGATGCCTGCATCACGAATGGCAGCTTCCATCGCAAGTGCAGCACCAGAGCCGTCTTCACTGGGTGATGTCATATGATACGCATCACCACTCATACCAAAGCCGACGAGCTCACAATAAATCGTCGCCCCGCGAGCTTTAGCGTGTTCATATTCTTCAAGCACCATCACACCAGCACCGTCGCCGAGGACAAAACCATCACGATCTTTATCCCAAGGACGCGAGGCCGCTTGAGGATCATCGTTGCGGGTCGACAGCGCTTTCGCTGCAGCAAAACCACCGATACCAAGCTCTGTCGAGGCTTTTTCGGCGCCGCCTGCCACCATGGCATCGGCATCACCAAACGCAATCATACGCGCCGCATGGCCAATATTGTGTAGGCCGGTGGTACACGCGGTTGAAATCGAGATATTTGGACCGCGCATGCCATAGTTAATCGACACGTGACCGGCAATCATATTGACGATGGTTGATGGCACAAAGAAAGGGCTAATTTTACGTGGACCCTTCTCCACAAATGCACGGTGGTTCTGTTCAATTAAACCAAGGCCACCAATGCCCGATCCGATCGCAACACCAATACGGTGCGCATTGTGGTCGTCAACTTGCAGTCCGGAGTCTTGAATGGCTTGAACACTGGCCGCGATACCGTATTGAATGAACAAGTCCATTTTTCGTGCATCTTTTTTCGACATGTAGTCTTCACAGTTGAAGTCTTTAACCATGCCGGCAAATTGAGTAGCAAAGGCACTGGTATCAAAATGCTCGATGGCAGAGATACCGCTTTGCCCGGCTAGCAGAGCTTTCCATGAGGACTCAACTGAGTTACCGACGGGTGATAACATACCCATGCCAGTCACAACAACACGACGCTTAGACACGATGATATTCTCCGGAGAATATTAATTTGGATTGTAGAGTAGAGTAAAAAAAACACAGGCGGTCAAGGAGACCGCCTGGTAGGATTCTGAGATTACGCTGAAGCGCCGACTACGTAGTCGATAGCGGCTTGTACAGTCGTGATCTTTTCTGCTTCTTCATCTGGAATCTCTGTATCGAATTCCTCTTCAAGAGCCATTACCAGCTCAACGGTATCCAGAGAGTCCGCGCCCAAGTCGTCTACAAATGAAGCTTCGTTTTTCACTTCTGCTTCGTCGACACCTAGTTGCTCAATGATGATTTTCTTTACGCGTTCTTCGATGTTGCTCATATTAATACTAGTCCTTACAAGATTCGCAGATGCGATATGTGCTGTAGTTTATTCATTAATGTGGAAGTTGCAAGACCTCCACGGCTGGTCAAACCACGATTTGGGGACAAATCAATCGGAGTTTGACGTGTGTCATTCCAGATTGCAACGGTCTCGATCAAATCATGTACATGCCGCCGTTAACGTGCAAGGTCTCGCCCGTCATGTATGCGGCATCGTCTGATGCTAAAAAAGCGACCGTCGCAGCAATCTCTTTAGGATCGCCTAAACGTCCCGCGGGCACTTGTGCCAAGGTTGCTGCACGCTGATCGTCACTGAGGGCCTTCGTCATATCGGTTTCGATAAACCCAGGCGCAACGGTGTTAACGGTAATGCCACGCGCAGCCACTTCACGTGCCATGGATTTAGTAAAACCAATGACACCTGCTTTTGCCGCAGCATAGTTGACTTGTCCCGCATTCCCCATCACACCGACGACAGAGCCGATATTGATGATTCGACCGCAGCGTTTTTTCATCATCGCACGCAAGACTGCCTTTGATAAACGGAAAATCGACGTCAAGTTGGTATCGATGATATCTTGCCACTCGTCGTCTTTCATACGCATCAATAGGTTATCACGAGTGATACCCGCGTTGTTAACTAGAATATCAACATCACCAAATTCTTTTTTGATCGTGGCTAAAACGTCCGCCACTGAATCCGATGATGTGACATTCAGGGCCAACCCTTTACCGTTTTCACCGAGGTAGTCGCTGATCGCTGCGGCACCGTTTTTACTGGTTGCCGTCCCGATCACTGTTGCACCGCGCTCAGCCAAAAGCTCTGCCGTTGCTCGGCCAATACCTCGGCTCGCACCTGTCACTAGTGCTACTTTTCCATCTAGTTTCATTCGGTTACCCTTTTAATTGATTCTGCCGACATCGGCCGGCAGTCACAGAATACTGTTACCGCACAGTCACACTTAGGCTGTTGCTGCCGCCAAGCTGGCGCTATCGTTAACAGTCGCACTGCTCAATGATTTGTTGATGCGTTTGGTCAATCCGGTTAGGACTTTACCTGGCCCAAACTCGAGCAGCTGCTCAACGTCTTCAGTCGCCATACGCTCAACGGTTTCCGTCCAGCGGACTGGACTATGCAACTGGCGCACCAGTGCTTCTTTAATAGCGGCTGGGTCCGTTGGTGTCGCCACGTCGGCATTATTGATCACAGGAATGACAGGCACATTAAACGTGACAGATTCAAGTGCTTGCGCTAATTTTTCAGCAGCAGGTTTCATCAGTGCACAGTGTGACGGCACGGATACCGGCAACGGTAGCGCCCGCTTAGCGCCCGCTTCCTTGCACAGTATATTAGCACGTTCAACCGCGTCTTTATTCCCAGCAATCACGACTTGACCGGGCGAGTTGAAGTTAACCGGCGAAACAACCTGATCTTGAGCGGCTTGTTCGCACGCCGTTGCGATAGCGTCATTGTCGAGACCAATAATCGCTGACATCGCACCGACGCCTGCAGGGACCGCTTCTTGCATCAATTGGCCACGTAACTCGACAAGCTTGATGGCTGCTTTAAAGTCCAATACCCCTGCACAGACCAAAGCTGAGTACTCACCCAAGCTATGACCCGCGAGTACCGAAGGCGTTGCCCCACCTTGCGATTGCCAGACCCGCCAAATCGACACTGACGCCGCCAACAAAGCAGGCTGAGTGCGGTGGGTTTCATTCAAATCTGCCTCGGGACCTTGTTGAACCAACGCCCACAGATCATAGCCAAGCACCTCAGAGGCCTCTGCAAACGTCTGCTGAACCACACCATATTGTTCAGCTAACTCACCGAGCATACCCACGGCTTGCGAGCCTTGGCCCGGAAATACGATCGCTGTTTGAGTCATATTCGTTTCCTATTAGTTTAGAACCTGACCAGTGCAGAACCCCATGCAAAACCGCCACCAAATGCTTCAAGCAATACCGTTTGACCACGTTGAATGCGTCCATCACGCACCGCTTCATCAAACGCAGTCGGTACAGAAGCCGCTGATGTGTTGCCATGACGGTCTAGGGTCAACACCACTTGATCCATCGACATCGCGAGTTTTTTCGCGGTCGCTTTAATAATTCGGTAGTTCGCCTGATGAGGAACTAACCAATCAATGTCTGATTTTTCGATTTGGTTCGCCTGAAGGGTTTCCGTGACAATATTCGCCAGCTGCGTTACCGCCACTTTGAACACTTCATTGCCGGCCATATAGAGCCAGGCTTCATCCGATACATGGGATTGGCCCCGATCGGGATACTTCAGTTTCAAAAGCTCACCAAATTTTCCATCCGCTTTTAAATGGGTGGACAAAATACCATCTTGCTCATCGGCCGAGAGCACGACGGCTCCCGCACCATCGCCAAACAAAATAACGGTAGACCGATCCGCGGGATCGCAGGTGTGCGAGAGGCGATCGGCACCAATCACAAGAGCATGTTTTGCCAGCCCATTTTTAACGTACTGATCGGCCACACTCAACGCATACACAAAACCAGAGCATGCAGCGGCAATATCAAACGCTGGACAACCTTGTATCCCCAACATCGCTTGCACATCACAGGCCGCAGCTGGAAACGCACGTTCACCACTGGTCGTGGCAACAATAATGAGATCGATATCATGTTTGTCGATGGCGGCCATTTCAATCGCCTGTACGCCGGCTTGATAAGCCATTGAGGCAACGGTGTCTGTCGGTGCAGCAATGCGACGTTCTTTGATCCCCGTACGAGTCACAATCCACTCGTCACTGGTGTCTACCATTTGTTCAAGGTCAGCATTGGTGCGAACCTGTTCAGGCAAATAGCTGCCTGTGCCCAAAATCTTACTATACATGAAGACTACTAATGCCTCTCGAGAAGAACTGCCTCTAAACGGTCACTTATCTTAGTTGGGATTTGCCGTTCGACCTCGTGCACCGCTTCAAAAATAGCGTTTTCGTAAGCGGCGATATCTGCGCGTCCGTGGCTTTTTACAACGATGCTGCGCAATCCTAGCAAACTTGCGCCGTTGTACTGGTCGGGTTTCAGCTGTTGGAGTTGATTTAAAAGCTCAGAAAATAGCCATTTCGCGATCCAGCGCTTGATAGGATGAGGATTAAGGTGCGCTTTCACCTTATCGGTGATCAAACGGGCGACGCCTTCGCTGGTTTTTAATGCGACATTGCCAACAAAACCATCACAGACAATCACATCCGTTTCACCGGTGTAAATCTGGTCGCCTTCGACATAACCCGTGTAATGCACCGATGGGCTATGCAAAAGCAAGTCAGCACAACGACGCACCCAGTCATTCCCTTTGATCGCCTCTTCACCGATATTTAATAAGCCAACCCTTGGCGTACGGCCAAGCTCTGCTTCGGCTAACACCGCCCCCATCACCGCAAACTGGAAGAGCGTATCCGCGTCACAGGCCACATTCGCCCCTAAATCAAGCAACCATTTACGTTGATGATTGGCTCCGGGCAGCGCAGTCACTAGCGCCGGTCGATCGATACCGGGTAATAACTTCAGAAGGTATTTGGATAACGCCATCAAAGCACCGGTATTGCCGGCACTGACACACGCATCCGCCTCACCACTGGCGACGCATTCAAGCGCGACACGCATGGAGGTATAGGCGCTACGTCGCAATGCGGTAGACGGGCGCATATCATTAGGGATTACGTCCGGGGCATGGACGATCGATAGTCGGGGATGATGCTGGGCATTAAGTTGACGAAGCGACGCTTGGATGCGAGATTCATCGCCCACTAGCATCACTTTTAGGTCCGCAAAACGCGACAATGCCTGCACGGAGGCAGGCACTGTGACTTGGGGACCAAAATCCCCGCCCATCGCATCGAGTGCAATGGTTAGCCTAGTCAAGGGTCAACCTTACTTGTTGATAACCTTGCGGCCACGGTAGAAACCGTCTGCAGTCACATTGTGACGCAGGTGAGTTTCACCGCTGGTTTTGTCTACAGATACAGCTTGAGTACCCAGTGCATCGTGTGAACGACGCATACCACGCTTAGAACGGGTTTTACGGTTCTTTTGTACGGCCATTGACCCTACTCCTCGTTACTTTGCTTTAAGTTTTTTAGTGCGGCAAACGGATTTGGACGCTCATCAGCAAGTGGGATTTCCCCGAACACCATGTTGTCCGTACTGACTTTGCAGTCTGTATCTTCGTGCATGGCAACTTGTGGCAAGGCCACAATCAACTCGTCTTCGACCAATTGAATCAGATCAATCTCACCGTTTTCGTCGACTAATGCCGGCTCATAAGCATCCGGTAAATTGCCCACCTGGTCTTCATTGAAAACCGGGCTATAAACGAATTCAGTTTCATAGCGATACGAGAACGGCCCCCAACAACGCTGGCACTCAAGACTCACTGAAACGGATGCTCGACCCGTTACAATTTTCAAACCTTGGGCATCAATGTCGAATGAAAGCATGACCTCTGCATCGCTATCGATGCTTTGGGTTGCCTCACCGAGGCGCAACAATCGCGACTTGTCTACAATACCATCGTAGTCGAGTTGCTTTTGGGCGCAACGGAACGGATCAACCGTCAGCGGTAGCTTTACCTTCTGCATAGGGCGCGAATATTAGCCTCCAAATGCGCTGGAGTCAAAGAAAATGTTACCTACGCGTCGCTGTTTAGGCTCGATAGCCACTCGGCCGGTTTGCCGACATCGCGCAAGTTATCTTTTCAGGTTAGACTGAGTGCGAACAATTAACAAAAATCGATCACGCGCGAGTCGTTTAGACACACTGGCGCGCTTAAAAAAGGAACGGTCATGCATACCACACAACCGCCAAAAATTGTGCTGGCATCAAGCTCCCCCTACCGCCAGGCCCTCTTAAAAAAGTTCGCCCTCCCCTTTTCGACTTTTTCACCTGCCATTGACGAAAGTCGACTCGAGAACGAACGCGCCACTCACTTAGTGGAACGGCTCGCACTCGAAAAAGCGATGGCCGGGATGTCGCTGTTCGATAACGCCATCATTATAGGCTCTGACCAAGTGTGTGTGATTGACGAGGAAGTCTTAGGCAAGCCGCATGAGCGAGACGTCGCCATTGAGCAGTTAAAGCGCGCCAGCGGCAAGAAAGTAACTTTTTACACGGGGCTGGCGGTGATTAATAGTGAAACCGGTGAGCATCAATCGGACGTTGAACCTTTTCATGTCGATTTCCGTGAGCTCACCGAGCAGGAGATTGTCCGCTACATCGATATCGAGCAACCGCTCGATTGCGCGGGGAGCTTTAAATGCGAAGGCCTAGGGATTGCCCTCTTTAACGCCATGCATGGCCGCGATCCCAATACATTAGTGGGGCTGCCACTGATTCGGCTACGCGAGATGTTAGAGAAAGAAGGGATCAGGGTTATCTAACCGGCGCGTGATCTATCAATGCGGTGAGGCTGTCCAATACAGCAACGGGACCAAAGGTCGTTAGGCTAGCGTGATCTTCAACGCCCCAAGTAACAGCCAACCGTGCCATATCCGCATTGACGGCTAACTGCATGTCATGGCCCGTATCACCGATCATAATCGCTTTCTCGCGCGCGATACCTGTTTGCGCTAACACTTCGTCTAGCATTTGTGGGTCAGGTTTAGATGCCGTTTCATCCGCGCAGCGCGTCGCAACAAATAAATCCTGCGTGCCTGTCTCTGCCATAGCCCGATCTAAGCCTGCTCGTGATTTTCCGGTAGCAACCGCTAATTGAAAGCCTTGTGCTTTTAATGCCACTAATGTGTCTTTGACGCCAGGAAAAAGCTGGCACGGTGTTGGATTGTCGTGGACAAATTGCTGACGATAATGCGCAACCCAACCCGGATACCAAACCGGATCAGCGCCGGGATAGAGTAATTGATAGCCCTTTTCCAGACTTAAACCGATCATGGCTTGCAAGCGTTCAGGCGGTAACACCGGCAACTGGCCGGTTAAACGTGCTGCCCTATCAAGGCTAGACACAATCCGTCCAATGGAATCCATCACCGTACCGTCCCAATCAAAAATCAGTAACGAATAAGAGGCAATGGCAGGATGCGGCTTTCTTATTGCCATATTTGACGCCGCATCACAATCAACAGTGGTCGGTGGTTCAATGTGCATTTTTACCTCGTGTTCTCAACTCTTACTGTTGCAAGACGCAGCGACAAAATACTGCGTATTGGCGATCTGGGAATACGGAAAAAATTATGCGTTTTTCGCCCGTAGCCCTTCAAGGGCACGCTCAAGCTTGGGCTCCATCGGCGCGCTGAGCGTCATGGTGTCTTCATTCCCCGGATGCACAAAACGGATATTGGCAGCATGAAGGAACAAGCGATCCAGTCCGACTGACCGGGTGTATGCATCAAAGCGCGGATCACCATAGCGATCATCCCATGCTAAAGGATGCCCGACATACTGCGCGTGTACCCGTATTTGATGCGTTCGTCCCGTCACAGGACTAGCCTGCACCAAGGTAGCGTCAGCAAAGCTTTCAATCACTTTAAAACGCGTTTCAGACGGTTTCCCCTTAGGGTTAACACGCACAATGCTATTCACCTCATTTTTTAATAGCGGTGCGGTGACTTTGCGCTGTTTGGCTGGCCATTTGCCCATGACTAACGCGTAATACTCTTTTTGCACCGTCTTTTCTCGAAACTGCGCCTGTAAATGTCGCAGTGCCGAGCGTTTTTTCGCAATCAATAAAATCCCTGAGGTGTCACGGTCAATCCGATGAACCAGCTCTAAAAAACGCGCCTTAGGTCGCAATGCACGCATGGCCTCAATGGCACCGAATTGCAATCCACTGCCTCCGTGTACCGCGGTCCCCGATGGCTTATTAAGCACTAACAGATGATCGTCTTCATGCAAAATACAATGTTCAAGCGCCGCTACTTTGTCTAACTTGGTGCTGGGTGCGGCTTTTTCATCTTTGTCGGGAAGACGAATAGGTGGCACGCGCACCACATCTCCCGGTTGGAGTTTATATTCCGGTTTTATCCGTTTTTTGTTAACTCGCACTTCGCCTTTACGAAGCACGCGATAAATCATACTTTTCGGGACATTTTTCAGCTGATTTCGCAAAAAATTGTCAATACGTTGGCCGGCGATATCATCATCGATGTCGATAAATCGCACTTGAGATTTTTGTTCTGTCATAACTTATTATTCTACCTCTAAGTGTGCTGACATGCACCTGTTGAGCGTACTAAAGCCGTTAAATCACGTGATAGCTATGCCGCAAAATCGCGGCAAAATCCGTTGAGTTCCGCTCTCTTCCTGCCGGGCAATCGTGCAAAAAAACGCCATATTCACTGGGTTTTTCTATCAATGCAACATAAGCCAATAAAGCCGATTGCTGGACTCTGGTCTCCCTGCTATAGTTGCGGCGTTAGTCAGAAAAGCAAACGCTTAGCTGACACACGGTTTATCGCCTGCGATAGAGATATCGCGCTTGGCAAACACGTGGCGCTCGGGGTATAAAACGCGAGTGGCGCGGTTGCGAATCGAGCAGTCGGTAACCGTCTTGCGGTTAATCCCGCAAGAGCACCATAATTCCGAATGCTTTTAAGGCGTTACGCGGCAATTGGCGTAAGACGTAAACCCAAAGCACCCGTTAGTGTGTTGACACGAGGCAATGAGTCAGTGTCAGAGCTATCCGCCATCGGTAAAAAACGGCGGACGCCAACTGTGTAATCCGGTGAGCCATAAAAACCGTTGCAGCTGGCCGATTAAAACTTGCCCGAGCGCACCCCTGATTTTCTCCAGCCGGGAGGCTGCACCATATCAGACTTGGGGTCAGGCAGCATTGGCGACTGCTCTCGTCATCAACCGCTAATAACAACGATAAATAAATGAGAAAAATCAGATGAAAAGAATGTTGATTAACGCAACTCAGAAAGAAGAGTTGCGCGTCGCATTGGTTGACGGTCAACGGTTATACGATCTCGATATCGAAAGCCCTGGCCATGAATCGAAAAAAGCTAACATTTACAAAGGACGCATTACCCGTATTGAACCCAGCTTGGAAGCGGCATTTGTTGATTACGGCGCAGACAGACACGGTTTCCTCCCGCTCAAAGAAATCGCCCGCGAATACTTCCCTTCCGGTTACAGTTATCAAGGCCGTCCCAACATCAAAGATGTGGTGAAAGAAGGCCAGGAAGTTATTGTCCAAGTAGACAAAGAGGAACGCGGTAATAAAGGTGCGGCACTGACCACCTTTGTTTCTTTAGCCGGTAGTTATCTGGTTCTGATGCCAAATAACCCGCGTGCAGGCGGTATCTCTCGCCGTATCGAAGGCGAAGAACGCAGCCAGCTGAAAGAAGCCATGTCCGGCCTCGAGCTGCCACAAGGCATGGGGCTGATCGTCCGCACGGCTGGGGTCGGCAAATCGGCCGAAGAGCTTGAGTGGGATTTAAAAGTGCTTCTTAACCATTGGCAAGCGGTGAAAGAAGCGGCAGCGGCAAACCCTGCACCTTTCCTTATCCATCAAGAAAGTAACGTGATTGCGCGCGCAATCCGTGACTACTTGCGTCGCGACATTGGCGAGATTTTGGTCGACAGCGAAAAAGTCTTCACACGGGCGCAAGAACACATCAAGCTAGTTCGTCCTGATTTTGTCAACCGCATTAAGTTTTATGATGGCGAGGTTCCACTCTTTAGCCATTATCAAATCGAGAGCCAGATCGAATCGGCCTTCCAACGCGAAGTACGCTTGCCATCCGGTGGCTCGATTGTTATCGATCCGACCGAGGCACTGACGTCTATCGATATTAACTCTGCCCGAGCCACCAAAGGCAGCGACATCGAAGAGACAGCTCGCCAAACCAACGTCGAAGCGGCAGAAGAAATTGCCCGCCAATTGCGTTTGCGTGACTTGGGCGGCCTGGTGGTGATCGACTTTATCGACATGACCCCAGTACGTCATCAACGCGAAGTCGAAAACATGCTCCGCGATTCGGTACGAATGGATCGTGCTCGCGTACAAATCGGCCGCATCTCGCGCTTTGGCTTGTTAGAAATGTCGCGTCAGCGCTTAAGCCCTTCATTGGCGGAAGCCAGTCATCATATTTGCCCACGCTGTAAGGGCACAGGCGTCATTCGTGATAACGAGTCACTGTCTCTTTCCATCCTTCGCTTGATGGAAGAAGAGGCAATGAAGGAAAACACCGCACAAGTACTCGGTATTGTTCCTGTCCCTGTGGCCTCTTATCTGCTCAACGAAAAACGCCGCTCCGTCCAGCACATTGAGAAGTACCACAATGTCAAAGTGGTGGTGGTACCAAACGCCGACATGCAGACCCCGCACTTTGATGTGGTTCGTGTCCGCGGTGGTGAAGAGATGGCTGACCTGTCTTATCAATTGCCCGGTCAAATCGACGCGTTAAAAGAAGCAGAAGCACGCGAAGAGCCACAACAAGCACGTCCAGCGAAAAAACGTGAAGAGCCTGTTCTGCAAGGCTTTGCCGCACCCGCGACACCAGCGCCAAGTGCGCCAGCTCAAGCGGCGTCGACCGAGGCATCCGCTAAAGCGACAACACCGGGGTTATTGGCAAAAGTCGGTCAGTTCATTGCTAAGCTATTTAGCGCGCCTGCCAGTGATGAGGCGACGAGCCAAACCACACAAAAGCCTGAAGCATCAAGCCAGGAACAAGGTCAGAAATCATCACGCGACCAACAAAATCGTCGCAATCAGTCTCGCGGTAGTCAATCGCGTGGCAACTCATCGGCTAGCAACCATAAGCCCGATGCGCAAGACGAGCAACGCGATAACAGCAGTAACGATCGCGGTCGTAACAATAAGCAACGTCGCCAGAATAAATCCCAAGAAGAACGTCGCGACACCAATCGTAAAGGCAAGAAGCCTCGCAACGATAACCGTAGCGACAAAGCGAAGAAAACCGCAGAGCAAGCACCAGCGGTCGAACCACAAGCCGACAGCAAAGCGGCGAAACCGCAAGCTGAAAAAGCGGATAATAAAGGTCAGAAGCCAAACGATCAGAAGGCGGAAAAAACCGAACAGGTTAAACAGCGCCGTCAACGTCGTAAGCTAAACCGTAGCGTGCGGATTAATAAAGACATCGCAGAGACACACGCGCCGGTCGAGACTGCCGCCGAGCCAGGCAAAGACTTGCATCAAGTCGGTGCCGAAGTCGCCCAACAAGCGAAACAGCAACCGGAAAACGGCAAAAAAGAAGGCCAGCAGGACAAGCGTCGTAACCGTCGCTCACCTCGCCATCTTCGCGCCAGTGGCCAGCGTCGTCGTCGCCGTCCAATAGTGAAAAGCCCAATGCCGCTCACCACGGGCATGGCCTCACCGGAAATGGCAATGGGCAAAGTGTGGTCAGCAGAGCAACCGGTCAAGGTGAGGCAAGATCGCCGTCGCCAAGATAAACGCCAAACCCATCAACCGAGTGTGAGTGGTATTGTAAGTGGTGTGGCGCGTCCTGAAATGGCGATGGGTAAAGTCATTATCATGCAAAGCAAACCGGCTGACGCGGCCCCCGTCTCAACCCGCCCTGCATCTTCTGTAGGCACACCCGCGGCTGAGAAGAAACCTGTTGTGCAGCCCGTGCAGACGCCTGAGGTGGAAACCACACCGCAAGTGGCCATTTCACCCGCACCGGCCACGACACCGGAGCATGATCCGAACGTCGATTTAGTGACCGAGAAAGTGATTGAGCGCGAGGTGGCAATCAATGCACCGACCGCCACTATTCAATATCGCCGCGCAACATCACCGATGATGAAAGCGCCGGCACCGAATGAGACAGTCGATCACAGCCCTGTGGCTATCGCCGCGTTTAACGCGCCAAACGCAGACGCCAAAGCAGCAGGTAGTGCCTGCGCTCGTGCATCAGCGTATGCGCCTGCGACCAAGCCCCAGCACTAATCGCTAGGCTTAACGGCATTCTTCAAAGGCCTCGGCATATGCTGAGGCCTTTTTTTAGATTTATTCCGCCGACGCAATACCTGTCACCCTACCCTCACTTGCAGCGATACATAGAAAAGTGCGTCAATCAACACGATTCTATCGATACTTCCTTGTCAAAGCGAAAAAACGCAGTAACGTCGTAACAGGATGCGTTCCTCAAGCCTGATTATTCACGTTAACATTGACTCAGACAGGACGAGTGAACCCACAACCTTTATTAAAGTGCTGTAGGGAAAATGCTGTTTATTATGAAGAAGTTTCTCGCTGTCTACCCATTTAAACGCCTTCATCATACCCTGATGCTGGCATTCTTGTTATTAAGCCTTCTTCCACTCACTTTGGTAGCATTGTTTTTTTTAAATGCTTATAGCCAGGATCTGCAAAAGCAAAGTACCGCGCACCTTTTATCGGTTCGAGACAGCAAACAGCAGCAAATCAATGATTACTTGAATGCCCAAGAAGCCGAAGTGCTAGGCTTTGTGGCCTCTGAGCTCGCTTATGCCAGTGGCGGCCATTTTTATGGTTTGATCGATGCATTTCGCCGCTTACGCCCTGACATTGAACAAGCCCGTCAATACGCCCAACGCCGTTATCTTCCCGAGTCAGGGAATAAAATAAAAACGCCCGTCGCCAAAGACGATCCCAACTATTCAGCCACTGAGCGTTATCGGCTGCTCCATCAACGTTATCATCGCGCTTATCAGGCGTTACTGGCACGCGCGGATTTTGATGATGCTTTACTCGTCGATAAACAAGGCAACGTCACCTACTCGGTGAAAAAATACGCCAACTACGGCACCAATTTAATCATAGGGCCATTCCGAGATACCTCATTGGGGCACACCTTCTCAGCCTTGACACAGCACAGCGAAAAAACACAAGGCAAACTTGACCCGACGCCACATGTCGTTATTTCAGATTTCTCACCCGATCAAGACGGCATACCCGTGGCTTGGCTAGGTGCACCGATTATTCAACAAGGATACCTTCACAGTTATGCCCTGTTTCGGCTACCCAACCAGGCTCTTGCCGCATTAATGGCACCAAGAGAGTCCAATGGTATTCAAACCTTATTGGTGGGAAAAGACGGCCAAGTACGTGCGCAATCAGCAACCTCTAAAGCGATCACCAACAGCACGCCAGTGATGGACAAGGCGCTAGCGGGGAACACAGGTGTCACCCGTTACCAAAGCCCCTCGGGCAACACATTACTCGCCGCTTATACCCCCATTGATAGCCATGGTTTAAAATGGGGACTCGTCGCCGAGGTACCCACGCAAGTTGCGTTTGCACGGATCCACCAATTAGAGCAGCTATTTATTGTCGCTATGCTGCTCGCGACCCTCGCCGTGGTCGTTGCATCGCATTATGTGTCTAACTTTATTACTCGACCGCTCCTTCAGCTGACGTGGGCCGCCGAAAAAGTCAGTGCCGGTGATCTCGACACCCAAATCCATCACACACGCCGGCCTGATGAAGTGGGTCGGCTAGCAGTGAGTTTTGCGCGCATGCGTCATGCCATTCGCGAGAAAATCCAGTTAATTCAACAGCAAAATAAAACCTTAGAAGCCAACCTCACCATCATCAAAGCTCAGAACCAAGAGCTGCAGTTGGCCAACACGCTAAAAGATGAGTTCCTCGCCACCACGTCACATGAACTACGCACGCCGCTACACGGTATGATAGGTATTGCAGAAGCAATGATTGATGGTGCGAACGGCCCAATTAGTCGCGACCACCAATACCAATTGTCGATCATCGTGAACAGTGGTCAAAGGCTGGCAAAACTGGTTGATGATCTTCTCGATTATCACAAAATGCGTTATGGCCAACTGGATCTCGAACAATGCCCTGTCGATGTTAACGCAATGACACAATTGGTCCTTTCACTCGCCAAGCACCTTAAAAAAGATAAACCCTTGGAGATCATCAACCAGCTGAGCGATTCGCCAGTATGGGTATACGCCGATCCGCAACGGCTCGAGCAAGTTATGTACAATCTGCTTGGCAATGCGATCAAGTTCACCGATGCAGGCAAAATAGTGATCAGTGCCGATACCATTGATGACCGTATTCGCGTTCAAGTGGTTGATACCGGCAAAGGGATCCCCGCCGAACAACTCAGCCGAGTCTTTGAACCGCTTGCCCAAGCAGTAAGCGGCCACTATCACTATCAACACGGTGCGGGTCTAGGGCTATCGATTAGCCGACAACTGATTGAACTGATGGGCGGTCAACTCTATGTCAGTAGTCAACCACAGGTCGGAACCACGTTCAGTTTCACGCTTGCCAAAGCACATGAAATGCCCGCACTGACGGATGAGACTGATCAGCATATCTCGATGTCCGAGCATATCCACCCCTTAAACGCGGATCAACACTTCCCCGAGCCAGCTGAAGCCAGCGTCCCCGCTCCAGCCGAAGACGCGCTGCATATTATGGTTGTCGATGATGAGCCGACCAATCAACAAATCCTAACCAGCTTTCTTCACATGGAAGGCTACCGTGTTTCAACCGCCAGCGATGGCCGCACTGCGATAGATAACGTGATCGCCACACCGCCAGATCTAGTACTTTTGGATGTACTGATGCCGGGAATGAGTGGCTTTGACGTCTGCGAGCAACTCAGGACACACTTCGATCATGCCGCACTTCCCATCATTATGCTCACTGCACTCAACCAGCCGGATGACAGGGTCTATGGCTTTAGCGTGGGTGCGAATGATTACCTCAGTAAACCCTTTGATAAACGAGAGCTGGCCGCACGGATTGCCACCCACCTAACCGCAAGTCAAGCTGAGCAGCGACGCCAAGAAAATCAACGCCTTGAACAGGCACTAGAGCAAAGCGCACAACAACAAGCCAGCCTGCTCGAAACACAATCTTGGCTGATCTCACAGCTGTCTCTTGCGCCCGAAGCCATGCTCGGCATGAGTCGTGATGGCCAAGTTAGGTTCGTCAACGAAGCGGCAGCACGCTTGTTTAAGCGCGATAAGGAAGACGTAAAACGCATGCACGGCCACGCACTCGTTACCGCCCCCGACCACGCCCAACATAGCGAACGCTATCAAGGGCCACTTACCGCCTTTATTGACGGAACGCCTGAGCACCTTGATGGCATGTTGTTACGCTTTCCTGCAGAATCTGATATCGACAGCCTCTACGTGATCAACAACGATGCCCCCGTTTCTCAAACCCGTATACAAAGCCTTGAAAGTGCGATTGAAGCCCTCTCTGGGTATGCATTAGGCGGCGACATTCGCCAACTGGACGCATTAAAAGCCATGGGCGGTGAGTTTGAGGCGCTGGCAGAAAAAGCTGAACATCAACAAGAAAGTAAAATCAACACCCGTAGGCAGCTCATTGTCGAAGCCATGATTGCAGGGTTAGATTACTGGGAAGAAGCCACCGGCAAAACCAAGTTCGACTTTGCCGAACAAAGCGGCTTATGGCGCGTATACCTTGATCGTAGCAGCTTACAAACGCGCACTTTAGACAAGTACCTCTTGCTAGAAACCCTTCCCAAAACGCCAAGGTGGCGCACTGTGCTGAATTCCATTCGCTTTATTCTCGATCATTGCGACAAACGTAGCACCACCCGCACTCAGCTAGAATCTTACTACCAACAACTGCGCCAACTACTGTTAGACGATTAATAACACACCCACCAACGCAATAAAGTGCCTCCCCTTCCGGGGACAGGCACTTTTCTCCTAGCTCCTTACGAGTAGCTCCTTACGAGGACAGGCATGTTTCCCTTTAGGAGGACAGACACGTTAAGTCCATGCCGTTTTTTATCTTCTTCTTACAGGTATCTTCTTACGGGGACAGGCACCTTAGTCATAAGGTGCCTGTCCCCACAATCACGATATTTTTCTAAAAGTGTCTGTCCCCGATATCTCTCTGTCACCAATACAGTGCCTGTCCTCACTATCACCCTCCTATTAAATTAATAATCGCCACAAAACAACACTATGAATCTGCCTATTCAGCATGGCTAAAAGCCATCTAAACCAAGATTAAAAGTGAAAGTGCGCGCTTTATCACAACAAAAATAAAGATAAATTTTTCGACGAGAAATAAGAGAAGGAAGGTGTGTGACATGGGTCGATATATCAATCGATAACACTGTAAATAATTGATAATAAATAATTTAAAGTTTAGTTTATTGAGGATGAGCTTCACGGTTTTGAGACTAACTGCATGGAAAATCGTCTTCTCAAGCCCTTCATTTTAACGAAAATAACGGCGATTAAAGGTGTTTTTACGGTTTTAACGATTTCGACCGTTGCAGCAAAGGGGCAACTGGGGCTTATTGAAGGGAGTTGCTGGCCGACCTCTTGCAATAACACCATGACGACAACCACAGCGGAACGTTAGCAACCGGTAACATTGAGCTCACAGGCGGTCCATTAAAGAGCTCACCACTATCCATCACGTGAACTGAAAGCAACAGTAAGGAATGGCTATGTTTTCGAGTAACAGTAGAATTGCCAGCAAGACCCTACTTGCCTCTGCAATAATTGGTGCGTTAAGCATGAGTGCTGGCGCAAGTGCTGCTGAGCGCAGTGAGCTCACCATTCACCCCAAAGAGTTCAATACCTTCGTCCGTAACTTTAACCCCTATTTAGGATCGACCTATCTTCACACGACGACCGACTTTGTCTATGAACCTTTGGTCGTCTTTAATGAACTACAAGGCAATGAGCCCGTTTTTCGTCTTGCGACGGGTTTCGACATGGCAGACGATTTAAAAAGTGTCACCTTTACCCTGCGTAAAGGGGTGAAGTGGTCAGACGGTGAAGCCTACACCGCCGATGATGTGGTGTATTCGTTTGATTTGGTCAAAGCGAACCCTGAACTCGATCAATCGGGGATTAACCAGTGGATCGACGATGTGAAGAAAGTTGATGATTACACCATCCGCTTTGAGCTCACTGAAGCTAATTCGAACGTCCCTTATGAAATTGTCAAAGTCCCCGTGGTGCCTGAGCATGTGTGGAAAAACATCGACAACCCCGCTTCATATACCAACGAGAATCCTGTCGGGTCAGGCCCCTTCACCACTATCGATACCTTTACCTCGCAACTCTATATTCAGTGCCGCAACCCGCATTATTGGGATAATGATAATCTCGACGTCGATTGCCTGCGTGTGCCACAGATTGCCAATAACGATCAGTTTTTGAGTAAGGTGATAAACAGCGAAATGGACTGGACGTCCTCGTTTATTCCCGACATTGATCGCACCTATGCCGCGGCCAATCCAAACCATCACTATTGGTATCCGGCTGCCGGCACTCAGGCCTTTATGGTCAACTTTAATGACCCCGATCCTGCCAAGCGCGAAGCGCTGACCAATGTCGATTTTCGCCGTGCTTTCTCGATGGCGATTGATCGTCAAACCATCATTGATATCGCTTTTTATGGCGGTGGCACGGTGAATGACTTTGCATCCGGCCTTGGCTATGCCTTTGAAGCCTGGTCAGACGACGCAGTGCATGAGAAATATCGTCAATACAATACTTACGATCTAGACGGCGCCAAAGCCCTGCTCGCTGAAGCCGGCTTTACAGATCAAGACGGTGATGGCTTTGTTGAAACACCATCGGGCAAATCGTTTGAGCTAGAAATTCAGTCGCCCAATGGCTGGACTGACTTTAATAACACCGTACAACTGGCGGTTGAGCAACTTGCCGATGCCGGCATCAAAACAAAAGCACGTACCCCGGATTTCTCGGTGTATAACCAAGCCATGCTCGAAGCCGATTACGATGTGGCCTACACCAACTATTTCCACGGTGCTGACCCCTATACCTATTGGAATAGCGCGTATAACTCCAACCTACAGGAAGGGGATGGCATGCCGCGGTTCGCGATGCACTACTACCAAAATGCCGAGCTCGACAAGCTGTTAGACAGCTTCTACAAAACCGCGGACAAAGATGAGCAGCTGGAAATTGCTCACCAAATTCAAGCGATTATCGCCAAGGATCAAGTCACCATTCCGGTGCTTTCTGGCGCGCAAATGTATCAATACAACACAACCCGCTTTACCGGTTGGTGGAACGAAGACAATCCGAAAGGTCGCCCCTCTATCTGGGCCGGCATTCCCGAGCGTCTTCTTCACGTACTGGACCTTAAACCCGTTCAGTAACCAATATCGGGCGCCTTGCGCGCCCGCTTTTCCACGGTGTTCACGCCACGAACATCACCACTTCGCTGTGTAAGGTGTGGGTTATGGGTTATTTTTTCCGACGGCTAACTTTTTACATGATTGCCCTTTTAGTGGCAGCAACACTCAATTTTATTATTCCTCGAGCCATGCCCGGTGATCCTGTCACCATGATGTTTGCCAACGCCTCGGTGCAAGTCACCCCAGAGCGGATTGAGGCAATGAAACAACTGCTGGGCTTTGTCGATGGCCCCCTCTATATGCAGTATTTCACTTACATGAAAAACGTGCTGAGCTGGGATTTAGGCACCTCCATCCAATTTTATCCATTATCAGTTAACGAACTGCTGGGTAAAGCGTTTGGCTGGTCGCTCTTTCTCGCCGGCAGTGCCGTGCTGCTTTCTTTTTCACTGGGCTCGATTTTGGGCATTTTTGCCGCATGGAAACGCGGCGGGAAATACGATGCCATGATCACCCCAGGCATGCTGATTATCCAAGCGGTACCGCAAGTGGTCATTGCGATGCTCGCGCTGTTTATTTTCGCGATTGGGTTGAAATGGTTTCCAACCGGATACGCCTATACGCCAGGCGTCACGCCCGACTGGACCAGTTGGACCTTTATTAAAGATGTGGCCTATCACGCCGTACTCCCGCTTTTTTGTGCTTCCATCATTCAAGTGGGCGGCTTTTTGGTCAACATGCGTAACAACATGATTAATCTGCTGGCGGAAGACTACATCACCATGGCGCGCGGCAAAGGGTTAAGCGAAAACCGCGTGGTCTTTAACTACGCGGCCCGTAACGCGCTCTTGCCCAGTGTCACTGCGCTGTCGATGTCACTGGGTATCGCCATCGGTGGCCAGCTGATTGTAGAAATTATTTTTAACTATCCCGGTCTTGGCTCGGTGCTTTTGAATGCGATTAACGCGCGAGATTACCAAGTCCTGCAAGGCCAGCTGCTGATTATGACCTTATTTATGCTCTCGTTTAACTTAATTGCTGACATGCTGTACGTGGTGCTTGACCCACGCCTGCGAACCGGAGGAAAAGAATCATGAAAGATCTCCTCACGCTTATTGTGCGCAACAAAATCGCGCGCGCGGGCTCCATCATTGTCGGCTTATTTATCTTAATGGCGATATTCGCCCCACTGCTAAGCCAGCATGCACCGGATAAACGCACCGGTAACCCGCATGAATACCCAAGCTTTGTGGTTAAAGCCGCACAAGCCAACCCAGATGGCTGGATCGCCACCCACTTAGCCGACCATCCTCGTACCTTGTTAATGTCAAAAGACGCTGAACATGCCCTCGGCACCACCCGTATGGGCCGCGATGTCTGGTCCCAGTTACTCCATGGTGCACGCGTTTCGTTAGCGGTTGGTTTTGGCGCCGGGATCACCGTGTGTGTGCTCGCCACCTTAATTGGCATTACCGCCGGCTATTTAGGCGGTTGGGTTGACGATGTGCTTACCGCCGCGATGAACATCATGTTGGTGATCCCGCAATACCCACTCTTGTTCGTGCTTGCCGCGTTTATCGGCGAAGCCGGACCACTGACGATCGCCATCATTATTGGCTGTACCTCGTGGGCTTGGGGGGCACGGGTGGTTCGCTCACAAACCCTTGCCCTGCGCGAAAAAGAGTTCGTGAAAGCCGCTGAAGTGCTGGGCGAGTCGCGCTTTCGCATCACCTTTGTCGAGATCTTGCCTAACCTCGTGCCCATTGTCGGCGCCAGCTTTATTGGCTCAGTGATGTATGCCATTGCCATGGAGTCAATTATTTCCTTCTTAGGCCTTGGCGATCCCAACACCATCAGCTGGGGGATCATGCTCTACAACGTACAAACCTCTTCGTCCATGCTGATTGGCGCGTGGTGGGAGCTGCTCGCACCTTGTATCGCACTGACCTTACTGGTGACGGGGCTTGCCTTGCTCAACTTCGCAGTGGATGAAATAGCCAACCCGCAATTACGTGCGCAAAAAGGGATGAAGCGCTGGAAAAAACTTAACCAACAAGAAAAGAAAGCCCGAGACGAGAATCCCGTTGCCGAACACATGCTGATCAGTGGAGATAAATCATGAGTCGCACCCCACTTATCTCAATCCGTGATCTGTGCGTGGACTACATTACCGATGCCGGTGATGTCCGAGCCTGCGATCACGTCAGTTTTGACATCGCCCCCGGTGAAGTATTTGGCCTGGCTGGCGAATCGGGATGCGGTAAATCCACCGTTGCCTTTTCGCTGATGCGTCTGCATAAGCCACCCGCATTTATCACCGGCGGCGAAGTGCTATTTAACGGCGAGAATATCCTCAACTATAGCGATGCCCGCATGCGTGATTTTCGTTGGCGAGAAATGTCGATGGTGTTTCAAAGCGCCATGAATGCCCTCAATCCCGTGCTGACGCTTGAAGATCAATTTTGCGATGTATTAATGCGTCACACCAATATGACCCGTAAACAAGCGGTCAATCGAGCGCAAGGCTTGCTGGAAATTGTCGATATTCACCCCAGCCGCCTGACCGATTATCCGCACCAGTTTTCGGGCGGGATGCGTCAGCGCTTGGTAATTGCCATTGCGCTAGCCCTCAACCCGAAAATGATCATCATGGATGAGCCCACCACCGCATTAGATGTGGTGGTGCAGCGCGAGATCTTACAAAAAATCTACGCGTTAAAAGAAGAGTTTGGCTTTTCGATTCTGTTTATCACCCATGACTTATCGCTCATGGTCGAGTTTTCCGACCGGATAGGGATCATGTATTCCGGTGAGCTGATTGAAGTCGCGCCGTCCAAACAAGTACTTACCAATCCCTATCACCCCTACACCGAAGGGCTGGGCAGCTCATTCCCCTCACTCACCGGGCCCAAGCGCCAACTGGTGGGTATCCCAGGTAATCCGCTCAACTTACTCGAAATCCCGACCGGCTGCCGCTTTCAAGCACGTTGCGCGCAAGTGCATGAACAGTGTCGAACCACCCAAACCGTGCTGCGCCAAATCGAACCAGGCCGTTATTCCAACTGCCACCTATACGACGGCGAGCCGATCGCCCAACAAAAAGTCTAATATCGTGCCAATGTGAGGAAGTCAGTGATGAGTACAGGTCTTGGAGAACTGCTGGTTGAAGGTAAAAACGTGGTGAAAGATTTCCCTATTAACAGCCATGCCCTTAAACAACCCATGATGCGAGCGATCAATGATGTCTCGTTCAAAATGTACAAAGGCCGTGGGCTTGCCGTGGTGGGTGAATCAGGCTCGGGCAAATCAACCACCGCGAAAATGATCGCAAAAATGTACGCCCCGACCGACGGCTGCATTGAATACCGGGGACGCGATATCACCACCATTAAAAAACGTGATGAGCTGATGCGCTATCGCGAAGGCCTGCAAATGGTCTGGCAAGATCCCTTTGGCTCGCTCAACCCCACCCATAATGTGTTTCACCATATTGCGCGTCCGTTATTGATCCACAAAAAAGTCGCCAAGCGCGACAAAGCCCAATTGAAAGAACGGGTGTTCGAGCTGCTCGAGCAAGTGGGCCTCACTCCGGCCAAAGAAACGGCGGAGAAATTCCCCCACCAGCTGTCGGGCGGCCAGCGTCAGAGGATAAACCTAGCGCGTAACATCGCCGTGGGCGCCGAAGTAGTACTCGCCGACGAACCCACCTCGATGCTGGATGTATCGATTCGTGCCGGCGTGCTTAACCTCATGGAAGAGATGAAAGTGGAGAAGCAAATGTCGCTGCTCTACATCACCCATGATATCGCCACCGCGCGTTACATTGCTGAAGACTTGGCAGTGATGTACGTCGGCCATATGGTCGAATGGGGGGACACCGAAGAGATTATTCATCGCCCTCAACATCCTTACACCCAGCTGTTGGTCTCAGCGGTGCCTGACCCCAGCAAATCCATTCACGAGGAACTAAAGGGCAACAAGGGTGAGATCCCACTGTGGACACCAGATTCCGTCGGCTGCCCTTTTTCCGGCCGCTGCCCGCATGCCACCGCTAAATGCACCGAACAGCTACCCAGCGTGACCAAGCTCGCCGACAACCACTATGTGCGCTGCTATTTGTACGAGCAATAGCGACCAATAAGGATACCATCATGCAAGTGCTGACCAATCACATTGGCTACTCGTTACACGGTGACAAATACGCGGTGATCGTCAGTGACAGCGAATCCCTCACCGGCACGCCCGTGGTACTGATTTCCCTGCCTCCTCTTACGGGGACAGGCACATTTAGCACTGCCGATAAAACTGCCTCCTCTTCCGGGGACAGGCACTTTTCTTCTGGGGACAGGCACTTTAACGAGGCCGCAGAAAGTGCAAACAATTTTACCGGGACAGGCACTTTAAAATTTACGGGGACAGACACTTTTGTTCGAGGGACAGACACAGTATCACTCGATAATGTTGTGGCGCAGTTTGAATTACACCAAAGAACACAGTTAAACAACTGGCAGATAGGTACGGCTTATACCCTCGATTTTTCTGCCTTTGCGCATCGCGGACGCTATCAACTCGTGCTATTAACAGACACACCGGTATATTCGCATCCGTTTGAGATCCGAGATGATTGCCTGTTTCACACCACGTTTTCCGACCTGCTGCATTACTTTAAATCGCAGCGGTGTAGCGGTATCTATGAACACGCGKATCAGCACGCTAAGGTATTTGGCTCTGATGAACGTGTGGATGTATCCGGCGGTTGGTACGATGCCTCTGGCGATGTGAGCAAATACCTGAGCCACCTTTCCTATGCCAATTACTTTAATCCGCAACAAATCCCGCTGTTGGCTTGGGGGCTGGCCGATCTTGCCAGTCAACTTAGCTCGGACACGCTGCCTGCGTTTATGCGTACACGCTTAGCTGATGAAGCGAAACACGGCGCCGATTTTCTTCTCCGTATGCAACACCCCAGTGGCTTTTTTTACATGACGGTGTTTGATCAATGGTCGAAAGATCCGGAGCGCCGCACCCTTTGCGCTTACGCGACGCAAGATGGGGTGATGAGTGAAGCTTACCAAGCCGGTTTTCGTCAAGGCGGTGGCATGGCGATTGCAGCCCTTGCCGCCGCAAGCAGCGCCTCACTTTGCTCAGAGCCTGACCAACAAGCACGCTATTTAGACGCTGCCATTCGTGGCTACTGGCATTTGGTTGAACATAACCATCACTACCTTGATGACGGTGAGCCCAACATTATTGACGAAACCTGCGCCCTTCTCGCCGCATGTGAGTTGCATCACGCCACTCGGCAATCTACTGGGCAACCTACAGGGGACAGTCACGCTTATTTAACGGGACAGGCACCTTTAGGTTCTGGAGACAGACACATTAGTGCGAACGGTGACTGTCCCTTTTTGATCGAGGCACGAGGTTGGATGCAAAAGCTGGTCGCACGACAACGCAGTGATGAAACTTGCCAATATTATTGGTCGGCCAATGCCGATGGGAGTCGTCCGTTTTACCATGCCGCTGATGCAGGTCTGCCCGGGTTGGCACTAGTTCGCTATCTCGATGTGGAAACCGAACCCAGTCACCAGGCTATCGCACAAACAGCACTGGAACGCGCCTGTCAGTTTGAGCTGAGCCTAACACAAACCGCCGATAACCCATTCGCGTATCCGCGTCAGTACGTCAAACCCGTCGATAGCGTTAAACAGGTGCGTCATTTTATTCCTCACCACAATGAAACCGGCTATTGGTGGCAAGGCGAGAATGCACGCTTGGGGTCACTGGCGACCTTTGCGTGTCATGCCACGCGCCATATTCAAGACGATGCGCTGAATGCGGCCCTCCACACCTTTAGCCAACGGGCGCTTAATTGGATCCTCGGTTTAAATCCATTTGATATCTGTATGCTCGATGGGCATGGCCACAACAACCCAGATTACCTACCGCACTTGGGCTTTTTTAATGCCAAAGGGGGGATCTGCAATGGCATTACCGTAGGTATGGAGGATGAAACACAGATTGCATTCAACCCCGCGCCATATTGCGATGATATGGCGCAAAACTGGCGATGGGGCGAGCAGTGGTTGCCACATGCAAGCTGGTTTATGCTCGCCATCAGTGCGCAAACGCTGACTGGCAACGGCCACTCGAACAAGGAGAACACGTGATGACTTACCGCCTCGATCTGAGTGTGATCAACGAGTATCCCAATGACACTCCGCCCCGTAGCCGAATGGGGTTAACCTTGCATAATCTCACCGACTGTCCCTTAGATCAGCTGTCTATTGCGGTACTATTTGATCGCTTCATCAACCCCAATACCCTTTCACAAGGCAGCATCGAGCAAATCGGTAGCTATTGCGTCATTACACCGGCGCATCAAACACTCGATGCCAATCAAAGCTTATACATCGAGTTTGATGCCCTCACGCCGCCATTACGGTTCCTTTGTGCGGGCTTTAAAGATGCGCTGCTCTATGCCAATGGCGAGCAATATTCAGTGATGCTCACCCCCATTAACTTGGCGCATACTCACACCACACGCTCATCGATTCCAGATGTTCATCCCGCCGAGCACGCCATTATTCCGGTACCTAAATCGGTGCGCCACCAGCCAGGATACTTTACGCTTTCACCCACAACACCGTTAATCGCAGTGGATCCACAGGCCCTTCCCGCCGCGCAGTGGTTAAGTAACGAATGGGTTCGCATGTACCCGCAAGCTGATATTGCACTCGACCCACGTCATCAAGATGCGGTCACTGGCGATCATGCCATTCTTTTACGGCCGCTACCCGACTCCGCACTTCGAGATATTACACACCGTGATGAGGCCTATCAGCTCACCGTCACCGACCAAGGCGTGGTTATCCAAGCCTGTGCTGAGCGCGGGTTTATTCACGGCTGCGCGTCGCTGTTGCAACTTTGCCAAGAGCAAAACACACAGCTTCGAATACCGGCAATAAAAATCAGCGATGCACCACGCTTTGCTTACCGAGGCATGATGCTCGATTGTGCACGCCATTTTCATTCAGTCGACACGGTAAAGCGACTGATTAACCAATTGGCCTATTTTAAGTTCAATACCTTTCACTGGCATTTAACCGACGATGAAGGCTGGCGACTGGAAATTAAAGCCCTGCCTGAATTGACGCGCTATGGGAGTCAACGCGGCCCCAATACCCGCCTTGCTCCGCAGTTCAGTCACATTGCAGAACGTCACGAAGGCTATTATCGCCAAGAAGAAGTACGTGACGTGATTGAATACGCCGCAGCCCGTGGTATTACCGTCATTCCTGAAATTGATATTCCCGGCCACTGTCGCGCAGCCATCAAAGCGCTGCCTGATTGGCTACACGATGCCGACGACCGCTCGACTTACCGCAGCGTGCAGCACTACACCGATAACGTATTATCGCCAGCCCTCGATGGCACGTATCGATTTTTAGATACGGTATTAAGTGAAGTCGCCGAGCTTTTCCCCGCCTCATGGGTCCATATTGGCGCCGATGAAGTCCCTGACGGGGTATGGACGGATAGCCCAATTTACCGGGACAGACGCATGAACGGAGAAACGACCGCTTCGCTACAGGGACAGATACTGACCTATGCTGAGCAAAAGCTTCGCGCCTTGGGCAAACGTATGGTTGGCTGGGAAGAAGTGCAGCACGGCGATAAAGTCAGCAAAAACACCGTGATCTATTCATGGCAAAGCGAAGACGCCGCATTGCATTGTGCGCAGCATGGGTTTGATGTGATTTTAACCCCGGGTCAAGCGACCTATCTCGATATGGTGCAAGATTATGCTGCCACCGAGCCCGGGCTCGACTGGGCGGGCGTCACACCATTAGAAAAAGCCTACCAATATGAGCCGCTAGCAAGCCTCGCCAGTGATGACCCAGCTCGTGAGCATATGCTAGGCGTGCAATGCGCACTTTGGAGTGAACTGATCACCAATCAGGACAGGCTCGATTATATGGTGTTTCCAAGGCTTACCGCCATTGCAGAAGCGGCTTGGAGCCACAGTGAGCGCCGTGACTGGCTCGATTATCTGGCCAGACTCAAAGCGCAATTACCGCGTTTAGACAAGTTCGGTATTCAATACCGTTCCCCTTGGGCATCGAACAAGTAGGCCGAATTCGCCCACCTGGCAGCGCCTCCTGCGCTGCCAGCTCTTTGCGCTCGCATCCCATCTGTTTATAATGCCCAACCATTGTTGTCAGTCTGAGAGTGTTTTCGGCATGCTACGCCAAGAAATTAATACCCTACTCACCCCCATTCATGGTTTTCTGCACTGTCAAACCCCCGACAGTTGGATTGACGCGGCCATCCAGCCTGACAATCAATCGATTCTTTTGCGCGATCACGCAAACTGCGAATTAAAAGCCAGCCAAACCGCGATGTGGCTGATCCGTAAATATGCAGTCGACGCGGCGAGTGGCGAGCAACTGCTGGCATGGGCCAAACCCTATGAAGACTTTGTTTATCGCCGCATTCGCGATGGGATCTTCCACGCGCGCAAAAACGGCCTCAGCGCGCCTTTAACCCCTAAAGCCGGCTTTGCCCACGGCCAAGCCTTGATTGATAAAATGGTCCGGTTAATCAAAGAAGAGTTTCATCATTTTGAGCAAGTGATTGAAATCATGGACGCACGCGGTATTCCTTATCAACCGTTAGAAGCAGGTCGCTACGCCAAAGGATTAATGCGCGCGGCACGTACTCACGAACCGGCAACCTTGGTCGATAAACTGATTATTGGCGCCTACATTGAAGCACGTTCCTGCGAGCGCTTTGCCAAAGTCGCCCCACACCTCGATGATGAACTACAAAAGTTCTACATCTCGCTACTGCGCTCGGAAGCACGCCATTATCAAGATTACCTGACGCTTGCAGAAACCATCGCCGGCGAAGACATTCGCGACCGCATTCAAGCCATCGGCGAGCGCGAAGCAGAGTTGATCCAAGCGCCCGACAGCCAATTCCGCTTTCACAGCGGTGTTCCTGCCTAACTTCTTATGGCAGCTTCTCTTTGTGGGGACAGGCACTTTTATTCAACGTGATTTCCTGCGGGGACAGGCACCTTTACACATGTCCCTACTAAGTTTCCTTTCCAGGGACAGGCACTTTTAGTTTTCGCCGGATACAAACACCTCTTGGTGACTGTCCTGGTAGTTTGCGCCTGTCCCCGTTGTTACTAATCGGGACAGACGCCTTTAGTAACTAACCAATCTCACAGTTACAGTATTTCTTGTACTGTCACGAAAAACCAGGCCAGAAAAGATGATAGCTGTTCATTTATACAGTACCTTTTACATACACCCATCTACCAAAAGGGACTGACGATGACCAAAGCTCGCGCATCTTTAGTGAACCTAGCAGCAACACCCTATTACCATTGCGTCTCACGCTGCGTGCGCCGCTCTTTTCTATGTGGCTATGACGCTCAATCGCAAAAAAGCTATGAGCATCGTCGCGCATGGATAGAAACGCGTTTGCTTACACTAGCCAAAGCTTTTTGCATCGATATCTGCGCTTACGCCATTATGAGCAATCATTATCACGTTGTCCTACATATCAATGCAAAAGCCGCCCAATCCCTGACAAATACCGACGTTATCGACCGCTGGCTAGCCTTTCACCAGGCTCCAGTACTCATCCAGCGTTTTCGTCAGGGAGAATCCCTCTCCAAATCGGAGTACAAAGCGTGCTGTCGGATCATTGAAAGCTGGCGCGAGCGTTTGATGTCTGTCAGTTGGTTTATGAAGCTGCTCAATCAATATATTTCAGCGCAAGCGAACCGAGAAGATCAATGCACGGGGCATTTTTGGGAAGGACGCTTTAAAAGTCAGGCCTTGTTGGATGACAAAGCTCTTGCTGCGGCAATGGCCTATGTCGATTTAAACCCCGTGAGAGCAGGTATCGCCAAACAGCCCAAGCATTCGAATTACACATCGATAAAAAAGCGCGTTGAATCACTCGAGCAAAATAAAGCGACACCAGCAGGCTTATTCGCCTTTGCAGGAAATCCGAGGAAATCTATGCCCGACGGCATTCCGTTCCGGCTAATGGACTATTTAGCACTTGTTGAATGGACTTGCCACAAGGGACAAGAAAGGGGCTCAAATCAGCGGCCTCCCCTACTCACACGACTGAATATGTCGAGTGAAACCTGGCTGACCACATGCGCTCATTTAGAGTGCGGAAATGTTGTAGGCTCACTGTCGAGTATCCAAGCCGTATTACCGACACTGGGCCTAAAACGCATGACAGGCGTCATGATCCCAAATCGTTGAGGCTAGCACTAAAACACGCATCAATGCGTAAGGGAATCGTCATACTAGCCCGAAAATCTACCCTACCCAATAAGCCAGCACCATTATAAACACGAACAAAACACCTACCGCTTTTAAGAGCGGCTTTAGCCCTTTGGCCCCACCTTCTGGGGACTGATTACAACATCCCATATTACCCCCTCATCGTTATTTCCCCAGGATAAACCCTCCAGTTACAGGAAGGTAAAGGCATGTTCGGATTTTAAAGAGGTAAGATTTCATTAGAGATTTTACTAGGACAGGCATCTTAACAACAGCTTGCTGTTTACTAGTGGTGACTGTCCCCGATAAAGCGGCTTGCTGGTTACTAGTGGTGACTGTCCCGGATAAAGCGGATAAAGCGAAAAGGGGATCTTGTTGGGACAGGCACATTAGCAATGCTGATAATTGTCCCATATAGCACGTTAGATGGAACAATCGCAGACAAGACATAAAGTGTCAGACGTAATGCGTCTGTCCCAACAAAAGACAGCTAATCAAAAGCGCCTGTCCCTCCAATGCTCCAAAGTGCCTGTCCCGCCAATGTTGTTCCGCCAATGTTTTCTAATACGCTGTACTCAGAAATCTGGACTCTGTATCCTACTGGCTATGAACATCTATCAAGGATAACAACGATGTGGTATCTCATTTATTCGCAAGACGTCGAGAACAGCCTACCGCTACGCAAGCAAGCGCGTGACGCACACCTTGAACGCTTACACCAACTAGAAAAAGAAAACCGCTTGATGATTGCCGGGCCAAACCCTGCTGTTGATAGTGAGGAGCCAGGCGAAGCTGGGTTTACGGGCTCGACCGTTATTGCCTGGTTTGAGTCACTATCAGCCGCAAAGGCATGGGCCGACAAAGACCCTTATGTTGCCGCCGGCGTTTATGCTGAAGTGACCGTAAAACCGTTCAAAAAAGTGCTTCCGCAGGATCCAGCCTAATGCGATATGTAAAAATACTGATGATGGCCTGCCTGGGGCTAGTACTCAGTGCATGTAGCAGCCCCCAGCATGACCAAGCCGCAGAAGCCGCAATCCAACGTGCAGACATGATTGCACAGCTACTGCCGATGGATATTGAAGGCTACTCACTGGTTCGAGCACGTGCGCAAGATGCCGTCATCGAGCTGACGCTTCTGGAGAAGAATGCCAAAAAAGCACCAGGAGAGCTCTTTTCCGGCTTAAAACGTCGTTATTGCCAAGATAGCGACATACGCAGTATGTTAGACAGTGGTATCAGCTATACCATTTTGGTTCGCGATACCCGCGGCCGACAAATCCTCAATAACGCTATCAATGCACCCAGCTGTGCTAGCTAATTAAGCACCAAGGCTGCTCCCACTCTACCGGTAAGGCTGGCCACAACTCGCCTTGGCTCGGGGGCAGCACATAGCTGTAGAGCTTGGCTGGCTGATCATCGGCAAAACGACAGGTAAATTGCAGCCCATAAGCGTGTAAGTAGCCACGATCGGCAGGCTCGCCGCCATAGTAATCATCACCGATAAGCGGTGAGCCAATACTTTTCATCGCCACGCGAATTTGATGGGTTTTACCCGTGTAAGGCCGACAGAGAAAAAATCGCCGCCCCTCACCGCCTGCAATAGAGATAAAACGCGTCCTCGCAGGGTTATCTTTGCTGGCAAGCAACTTCCAACTGCCTCGCCGACCTTTACCCATATCGCCGACAATCAATCCCTGTTTCTTACGCGGCTTTTTCGCACTTAATGCCAAATAGCACTTTTCTATCTCGCGTGACGCGAACAATCCTGAGAGGACAGACGCCGCATGAGAAGAGGTTGCCAGCAGCAGCAAGCCCGACGTCATCTTATCTAAACGATGCACAAGGTAGACCTTCTCAACCCCAATATACGCCGCGACCGCAGGCAACAGTGCCGCTTCATCGGCCTCTTTCTGCACGCTAACGCCGTGGTGCTTATTGATCACCACAAAGTGTTGGTTTTGGTCGACAATTGAAAACATAACGAAGGGATTTACCGGTTGGTCATTGAGGACAGGCATCATAACGACTTCCTCCTCAGCCCGCTAGAGCAATCATAAAAGTGCCTGTCCCCGGTAGCTACCGCCTGTCCCCGGTAGCTAGTAGCTAGGGTTGAAATGAAGATTAGGCATCTTGATGGGCTAAAAACGCATCGATATCCACGCGCGAGGGAATCGACGTTTGTGCGCCACGCTGAGTGACGGATAAAGCGGCCGCGGCATGCGCAAACCGAATCGCCTGATCAAGTGTCTGTCCCTCTATCAATCCAGTGACGAGTGCGCCATTAAAGGTATCGCCAGCGGCGGTGGTATCCATAGCATTGACAACAAAACCCGGGATTAATCTCCCTTCTTTTTGCGCTTTGTCACTTAGCCACACGCCCTGTTTACCCATAGTGATCAGCACCGTCTCAATCCCTTTTTGGTGCAGCACATTTGATGCAGCTTGCGCACTCTCGGAATCTGTCACCGCAATGCCAGTCAGGCTTTGTGCTTCTGTTTCATTCGGCGTGATAATGTCGACCGCCGCCAAGAGCGCATTGCTCAAAGAAGCCGCAGGGGCCGGATTCAGCACCACTTGGGTATTTGACGCTTTGGCATGAAAAGCCGCTTTCTCAATGCCGCACATCGGCGTTTCTAACTGCATCAGTAAATAGTCAGCCTCGGCTATTTTATCGAGATCGGCGGTAATGGCCTCCGCTGTCAGCGCCGCATTGGCCTCCGCCGATAACGCGATACTGTTCTCACCTTGATCAGTGACTTGAATCATCGCAATACCGGTCGGCGTATTCGCCTGCACCTTCATCGCACTGACATCCATCCCCTCTTGCGCATAACACTGACGAATCTGCTGGCCAAAGGCATCATCCCCCACACTGGCAATAAAGGCAACATCCGCACCGCAACGCACCGCCGCCACCGCTTGATTTGCGCCTTTGCCACCCGCAATTACCGCATAATCTCGACCGTGTAATGTCTCTCCGGGACGCGGAAAACTGGAGACGCGTAAAACATGATCGGCATTAACACTGCCGAGCACAACTAATGGACTCATTACCCTTCCTTACCGTTCAATCAATCGCGCACCGTCCAACACACTGGGCCAGACGGTGCTTATTATTGTATCTTCCCGTGCGACCCTTATTCAGCGATCGTTTCTTGACTGATCACTTTAAGCGGTACCGGAATATAGCTGTCGACTGACTCGCCTTTCAGCACTTTATCCGCCGTTTCAACACCGAGCTCACCAATCATACCCGGCTGCTGAGCGATAGTCGCTGCCAAGTGGCCACGTTCTACTGCGGCAATGCCATCTTTAGTGCCATCAAAGCCCACAATAGTGACATCTTTGCCTGATGCCTGCACCGCACGCAACGCGCCAAACGCCATTTCATCGTTTTGTGCAAACACCGCCTGCACCTCTGGATACGCAGCAAGCAAGTTCTCCATCACATTCAGACCTTTGGTGCGGTCAAAATCCGCTGGCTGACTGGCCAGTAACTCTACATCCGTACCTTCAATCGCATCCATAAAGCCTTCACCCCGTTCACCGACTTTACCCATGACAAACTGACAATCAAGGCAGCCAGCGCTTTCATTCTTTAGCCCGATTTATATGTAACGCATTGTTTTTAATTTATAATTGAAAACAAATAAAAGTGTCTGTCCCACTAACTCCACTAACTACACTAACTAAAACTAACTGACTGACTAACTGACCTGACACTGGAGAGCACTGAGAAC
>NZ_MUFF01000089.1:0-1143 GCF_001996105.1 Salinivibrio sp. IB643 | reverse complement strand
GATGTGAGACGTGCTTTATCAAATATTTCAACTTTTTTTTCTATTGGAATTTCTCTGCTTTCTAGCGCGTATCTAATTATACCACACTTGTCCATTATATCATTTTCCCAAGTCGGCTAAAGTACGGTTCTATAACTTCATAATATTGAGAATCTATAAACCTAAATAAACCTTCATATTCCATAAAGTTACTTGACAGTGATTTTCTAATAAACGCTAGAGCTTCTTCTTCTATATTGTCTGATACTTTATCACCATCCATAGCTTGGAAACACCCTAGTGACGTGCTTTCTGTTTTTGCAAAACCATAAGCTCTAGCATCCTCGACAAAAAGAATGCTTGGCTTTCTTCTACGAAGAAATGAAATATGCCCATGCAAACGATAGCCAACATGAAAATCTATACTGTTATAAAAATCTAATTGTTGAGAACTCCCAGACAATGGTACGCATTCAATGCTATATTCATTCGCGAACTGTTTTATTTTATCAGTGACTAAATTCTCTTCGCCATGAAATGTAATATATATTTTTGTTTCAGGCAGGGCGCTAATTAGCGCTTTGATAATGGAAATTGATTGATCGATGTATTTTTCTTTATGCTGAACAGAAAAAGCTAAGCTCTCTATTTTATTAATACCTTTATAAGGGCTATCAATTAAATCAGGATCAAACAATACCAAGTCACCACTATAAATTGAACTCACAGATAAACTAGACATTAATTGTTCTATTTTCTTATCCCTTACCGGTAAAGGGCCAAATAATTCATTTAAGTACTTTAGGAAAGAAATTGATTTAGCGTCATATAATCTATTTTCAAAAGAGCCATCTGAAGGATGAAAATGCTGATATGAACACCCTGCCGGATAAAACCTAAAGTCTTTTAACCTATTTATATCTTTAAAAAGCTTATAATTCTTTGGGTGAGTTCCAGGTACAACAGAAAAACCTGGCGCAAAAATATTTTTGATATATCTTAAATCCAACTTATCAAGATCAGTACCTCGAAACACTGTCACAAAGTTAAAAACATCTACATGTTGATTTAACAATTTAACAAATGAGTCAGAGATCATTGCATCTCCAACATTCTTTGTTGTTGTTTCAGGAAATGTTGTTAAAAGGATATTTTTACATTTAC
>NZ_MUFF01000088.1:0-1164 GCF_001996105.1 Salinivibrio sp. IB643 | reverse complement strand
GTTAAATACATATCATATGATGATTCAAAAGGGGCTTGTTATGCAAGAAATCTAGCTATAAATATTGCAAAAGGAAAATATATTACTGGCTTGGATGATGATGATTTATTTTCCGAAGGGAGGCTGAGTGAATTATTTGAAAATAGGGGTTTGCTAGAAACCTATTCATTCATCAGTACTGGTACACTGTTTATAAAAAATGGTAAGAAAGTAAAGACTCAATTTTCTGATAAAGCTGTAATTGATAGGGAAGCAATAGTGAGGGGGAATGCTATTGGCAATCAAGTTTTCACTTTGTCAGAACGACTCAAGAATATTAATGGGTTTGATGTGTCACTCCTATGCTGGCAAGACTATGATGCATGGATAAGGTTGATTTTTGAATATGGTAGTGGTTATAACTTACAAAGCCCCACATACATAATGAACATAGATGAACGTAAAGATAGAATTAGTCTTTCGAAAAAAAAGACCAGTGGTATTAAAGTTTTTTTAGAAAAGCACTCCATGTGTCTGACTCCTCGGTTTAAGGGTAAGTTCAAAGCGTTTATATGTTTATTTGGAGATGAAGGTGTGTCGTTCTCAGGTGTAAAAGAAAGAGCTTTCTTTAAATTATACCTGTTTCTTTACAAGATTAAAAATAGAGAGATCATTCGTTGTGAATAAGATTCTAAGAATTTTTTTTGAAGAGTTGTGGTCTGTTTATCAATGGTTTTTTCTGTTTTTTCCCGGTCGTTTAGGCCACTACATACGAGGTTTCTGTCTGGGTGTTTTTTTTAAAAGTAGTGGTAGTTGGATTACTATAAAAGAGAATGTTGAGATATATCACCCTGAGCGCTTAAGTATTGGAGAACGCTCTGGTTTGGGTCGAAATAATGTCATTGACGCGTTTGGCTATATCACTATCGGAAACAACGTTCGGCTTGGCCCCAATGTTATGATTGCCACAATGACACATGCAAAAATTGGACAAAAAATAGGAGTGGCGAATAAAGAAATAAACCCCGTAGTTATTGAAGATAATGTTTGGATGGGGAATGGGGTTACTATTCTTCCAGGAGTTAATATTGGTGAGGGAGTTATTGTTGCAGCCGGGGCAGTTGTGACAAAAAGCATCCCGAGTGGTTGTACAGTCGCCGGTATTCCAGCAAAGATCATAGGAAG
>NZ_MUFF01000087.1:0-1703 GCF_001996105.1 Salinivibrio sp. IB643 | reverse complement strand
CACCTGACTATGGCCAGCGCTTGGAAGCGCGAGCTACTGGAGAATGCCTCGGACCTGTTCGAAGGCAATAAAAAATCTGGCAAGCAATCCGATGAACACAGTACTGACGAGCTTTATCGCGAGATTGGCCGACTGACGGTGGAACGCGATTTTTTGTCACGCAAGCTCGATCAGTAAGCCGGCAACAACGGTTGGCGATGATCGAGCATGGTCACCCTCAGATCAGTCTTGTGCGCCAGTGCGAGCTGCTCAAGTTGAGCCGCTTCTCGGTGTACTATGTCTCTCGTGCGCAGTGTCAAGAGGATCTAGATTTGATGTATTTGATCGATAAGCAACGCCTCAACACGCCGTACTATGGCTCTCGCAAGATGCGAGTCCACCTGGAACGTCAGGGCTACCGGATAAACCGAAAGCGGGTTCAACGTTTGATGCGCACTATGGGCATCCAAGCGGTGTACCCACGCCCCAGAACCAGCATTCCTGGCGATGGGCACAAGATTTATCCGTACCTACTTAACGGGCTGAAGATCGACCGTCCCAACCAGGTGTGGGCGACTGACATCAGCTATATCCCACTGGCCAAGGGCTTCATGTACCTTGTCGCCATTATCGACTGGTATAGCCGTAAAGTGTTGTCCTGGCGGGTCTCCAACACCCTAGACACCAACTTTTGTATCGATGCCTTGGAGGAAGCCTTACTGCGCTATGGGATGAGGTTTACTATAAGCAACCCGTAACCTTGGCAGCCTGAGCTAGGGAAAAACCTGGATCATAGCTTAGGAGCACCATCAGGTTGTCCAACTGATTGGGTCCACTTCACACCTCGCTAATGAAAAGCAGCCTAACCGTAAGAACGGCTTTACATCAAAGTCCGTTAAAAGCCCTGCCGGCAGCTTTGAACTCAGTACACCACGCGACCGAGCAGGCTCGTTCGAGCCGCAATTAGTGAAAAAACATCAAACGCATTTAACCGATGAGCTGGAGCGTAAAATCCTTGCGCTGTTTTCGCTGGGTACCAGTTACCAAGATATCCGCATGGATATCGAAGAGTTGTACGGTATTCATGTGTCCAACGGTACCATCAATGCCGTGACTGATAAGCTATTGCCTGAGCTTCAGGCTTGGCGTGAGCGGCAATTAGAAGCGGTCTATCCGATTGTCTGGCTCGATGCCATTCACTATAAAATCAAAGAGAACGGGCGCTTTATCACTAAAGCGGTGTACACCATTCTCGGCCTCAACGTTGAAGGGAAAAAAAGAAGCGGTCTATCCGATTGTCTGGCTCGATGCCATTCACTATAAAATCAAAGAGAACGGGCGCTTTATCACTAAAGCGGTGTACACCATTCTCGGCCTCAACGTTGAAGGGAAAAAAGAGCTGCTGGGCCTTTACCTGTCAGAGTCTGAAGGTGCCCATCACTGGCTCAGCGTGCTGACCGACCTGCACAACCGTGGTCCTTATTGCGTGCGTTGATGGCCTTAAGGGCCTCCCTGAAGCGATTGAAAGTATCTATCCCAAGACAGAGATACAGCACTGCATTATTCATCAAATTCGCCACTCAATGAAATACGTGGCCAGTAAGCACCAAAAAGCCTTCATGGCCGATTTGAAGTGCGTGTACAAGGCAGTCACATTATCCGCCGCAGAGAGCGTGCTGGATGACTTAGAAGCCTGGATGACTTAGAAGCTAAATGGGGTGACA
>NZ_MUFF01000086.1:0-1319 GCF_001996105.1 Salinivibrio sp. IB643 | reverse complement strand
CGTTCGAAGAGGGCAAACCCTATTTGAAGTGGCAAGTTGGAAAACTGGCCCCCAAGGAATCACTTTTGATACCGTTGCCTATCCTGATAAACCGCTAGATCAATTGCAAAAGGCTAGTACCAATGAGCTTCTCGGCATATATAGAGATGCGCTCCGTACTTACGGCATGTGGAGTTATCGTTCAAAACCACTCATAGCGCGGTAGACGCAATATCGCCCGTTTTTTCTAAGGTATCAGTAACTGATCAGCAATGCCGCTTACCATTAGGTAGGCGGCATTTAAGTGATAAAAACAAACATCAATTAGCTATGCTTTTAAATACTATACGTGCCCCAGAGACACCACCAAGCCTAAAGTGCCTGTCCCGATAGAAAAATACGGATAGAGCCCCTAAGGCCCACTATGCTAGGAGATCGGCCCTTTAGACTTTTCTTCCGCCTTTTCGTCATTCTCCGGCTGGTCACTCAAACCCGGTACCGCCTGGCAAAATGTGCACTCTTCATTATCCACCGAGGCACCGCCTGCCTCCACATAACGAATCCGATGACTGCCTTTGTCCCGATTGGCAGATACGGCAAAGCGCCGTTGCTCACGCTCAGGTATCGTCTTTTCTGTGTCATGATCGGCCATAATTGGTCTCCTTAAAATACCGGGAAGCGCTTAGCTGTATATTAACTTAGCATTTGAACATGCCTAACCAAAAGTGCCTGTCCCGATAGATGAACCATGGTATTATTGGCATGGACAGCCGTTGATGTGACTAACAAGGCACCGATAAGCCCCATTACCCGTGCTGTTGAAATGACTTGCTTTTGCATGTTTATATCCTCATAAAAAACTTACTAGCGCGCCTTGTATGACACGCCAAACACCTTGAATTGCGAGGATATAATCTTATTAGTGACCATCCCCGTAAGCAGTGAGAGGATTAGAACATGGACAGAAAACCATCGGTATAGGACGATTCCTATTTGGTAGGGTAAGAAATCTGATTAAGCGATAAATGGAAATAGCGTATCGTGCCTGTCCTCATAAAGAAAAGTGCCTGTCCTGGTAAAAAAGATAAAAAAAGGGCGCCATTGTGGCGCCACGGAAGTTGATAGGAGTTGATAGGCAGAGGTCGACGTTATGCGGGGACAGGCGTCTCTTGCTTTTGCTCGGCACTTTTAGTTAGATTGCCAAGGTAAACATGCTGATACGCATAATTTGTGGCTTCAATGTAGCCTTCAACCGAACCACAGTCGAATCGCTCACCTTCAAATTCATAGGCTAATACGCAGCCACGTTGGGCTTGTTCAAGCAACGCATCCGTGATTTG
>NZ_MUFF01000085.1:0-1412 GCF_001996105.1 Salinivibrio sp. IB643 | reverse complement strand
ATGCTCTACTATTAGTAAGCACAAACACTGGTGTCTTTGACAAGCCAGAAAGTTCAAGAACTGTTGTTCCAACAGATAATATTACATCTAGCCTATCCATTAGCTTGAGCACCGCTTCAAAATCATTAAACTGATCAATATCAGATTCAATAATATCAACGCCGTATTTTTTCTTGATTTCAGCAAGTTCTGATGAGCAATTGCCATATTGCAAACTATAGAAATCAACACTAGGCATTTTAAAAAGCTGACTCAAATCGTCTACTGAAAAGTAGTGCTCACTTCTACTAGCCGTGTTTATTGAGCTTGTCCAGCTTATACCAACTTTCAAATTATCTGTTGGTACTATACCTATATTTTTCGTTGGCATATGTGCTTCTGGCATAGATTTTTCAATAAGCTCAGAAAGAATATCTGTTAACAAGCATATATGAGAGTACTGTTTTATCTTAGAGTATGTTTTATTGTCTAAAATGTGGTGTAGTTTTTTATCTGGCAATTTATTGAACATATGCGCAGATGCTGAATCTACTCTTCGCGTTCTCGTAACAGGTAAAAATTTAATACCAGGATATCGGTTCAATAGTATTGAATGTAATCGAGGCTCACAGGAAACTGTTATATTGGGATTGATTTTCTGTAGTATTTGGTATGTTTTTGAGTATCGAATTTCATCTCCCGGCCCCCAACTTGCAAGAATAAGCGGAGATTTAGACGACTCAACAACCGATATATCTTGTGTGTATTTGTCGGTAAACACATTGGCAAGGACTTGAGCAAGCCGCTGTCTCTTATATGTTGCATATGCTTTAATTAAGTCCCCTTTCTGAAACCAAAAATGACGCTCGAGCTTGTTATTTATCGCGTGTGGATTAATAGTCTTGTTCGAACACTTCCGTTCTTCATTGAACAGTGTATCTGCGCGGTTAAATATAGCTTTTGCTTCGCTAAGACGATTTAACTTTGTTAAAGCATCATAAACCATCTCATAAATTGGCAATGTCACAAGTGAAGGGTCTTGAGATGATTCAAATAAATCAACCACTAACTTATATTGAGAAGTTAATGAAAAGCTCTCTAATAGTTCATCATCTGGGAATATACTYTCAACGTAACTCTTATTTATAAGGGTCTTCAGTTGATCGTGCTTATTCTGCTTAATCAAAACATAGGTTAAAACAATTGGGGAGAAAAAAGTTGAACTAAACGCAGTTCTAATTAGTCTATCTATGAAATAGGTTTTGTCAGGATACGCATCTTCAATTATTGCAGTCGTGATATCATTAAGTGATTTGGGGTGCAAATAGATAGCCGAACAACAATAATCGAGTGACTTTTCACTCCCTTTAGTGATCACTGCCGCCCAACTAAAGTATTTACTTAACCTTTTTTCATATAGCCACCTTTTATTT
>NZ_MUFF01000084.1:0-1458 GCF_001996105.1 Salinivibrio sp. IB643 | reverse complement strand
GGCCATGGCATCGGCAACCTGTTGGCCTTGTTCGCTGTATTGAATGGCTTCAGTGGCAAGGGTATCGGTGAGCGTGCACGCATGGCTGCTGCCCGCACGAATTTTTTCCACCAGCTGGGTAATATCTTGGGTGGCAGTGGACGTGCGCTCGGCAAGGTTGCGTACTTCATCGGCAACCACCGCAAACCCTCGGCCCTGCTCACCGGCGCGTGCCGCTTCAATCGCTGCGTTTAAGGCTAAGAGGTTGGTTTGATCGGCGACATCACGAATCAAATTGACAATGCCACTCACCTCTTGGGCGTGTTGATCGAGCGAGCGAATCGCTTCCGACGATTGCTGACATTGCGAAGATAACGACTGCACATGGCGCGCAAGGTCATTGACTTGCTCGGCGCATGATGCCGCTTGATGGCTCACTTCGGTCACACGCTCTTTTTCACCATTAATGGTGTCCGCCAAGGTGGCCAGAGAGGATTGGGTGGCGTTGATCGAATCACCAAAGTGGCATAAGTTGGCGTCGATGGCTTTTCCCGTTTGGCGTTTTTTCTCTACGGTAGCTAATTCTGCCTGCAATGCAGCTTTCTCTGCATTCAGCGCGTCGATGGTCTGATTAATCTGCTCAATTTTTTGCTGTAGAGCGACTTGTTTTTGCTGTTCTTGTTCAAGTTGACGACGGGATATAAACACGCAAAGCCCTCCATTGATTCGCTTTCTCCATTGTACGCTTTGTAAAACAATATATGCATGCAATCGATTAAACTGTGATCGCATTGACGCCAAGCGCCTGATTTAAACTGTAAACCTGACGCAAATCACTTCATACTGCGATCACTGAAGTGAATGAGCGAAAATTTATGACCTTTTGGTTGCTTTTTAAACGTTGGATTATCAGCCGCTTCGCCCATTTGAACGGGCGTATGCTCGGCTTGGTGGTACTCGCCTATGGCGTGATTGGCTGGCTACTTTTATATGGGGCGGGCGAGACCGCGATGACCCAGTCGCTGAGCCGCTATGTGTATTACTTGATTGTGACGGCCTCGACCGTTGGCTACGGCGATTATTCCCCCGTTACTGAGTGGGGGCAATGGATCACGTCTTTTTGGATTATTCCCGGCGGCTTAGGATTGTTTGCGGTGGTGATTGGGCATGTCACCGGATCACTGGTGGATTATTGGCGACGCGGGTTACAAGGAAAACGGAGCATTAGTGTGAAAAATCATCTTCTTATCTTAGGCTGGAACGGACAACGTACGATACAGCTAATTCGTTTATTGCAAAGCGGAGTGCACGGTGAGCGCCCGATTGTGCTTTGTGCGCGCGCAGAAATCGAAAACCCACTGCCTGGAGAGGTGGAATTTGTGCGCGTGGCAAGTTTTACCGATGCTGAAGGCATTGCCCGCGCCAAGGTCGAGCATGCCTCGAGTATTATTATTGATAACCCAGAAGATGATATTACTT
>NZ_MUFF01000083.1:0-1481 GCF_001996105.1 Salinivibrio sp. IB643 | reverse complement strand
GTCATACAGTTGTATCAGCAAACGGGCGAAGACGGTTGAGGTTAACTACCGATTACCCAGTCGTGGGCCCGTTGCTCACGTCGTCATTGATGCCACCGGTTTAAAAGTGTTCGGCGAGGGGGAATGGAAAATGCGCAAACATGGCAAGGAGAAACGCCGTGTTTGGCGCAAGCTGCATCTGATGTTCCCGTTTGGGATGGGCAGTAAAATGGAGTCTGGCATTGAGATGCCGATTACGCAGTTTTCCAACCCCATCGCGATTAACAACGTACAAGCGCAAAACGATTTCTATGCGTTTGAAAACTTGGCGGTGCTCAAAGGGCTGCACAAGCAAGCGCAAGAGCCACATAAACTGGCCCGTTTGCTTGAGGTATATCACGAGTCGTTGGGTCACAACATTATCCGTCGTGCGGAAGAGGCAAAGATTGCGTTGTCGGATCAAGCGGCTTACCGAGCGGGCATTCAACTGTTCTCCGAGCGCGTGGACGTTGATGTAACGCGCGATAACATGATTGATGCGATTGAGGCGCCCAAACGTAAGATGATCGCCTTAGTGCACGATGTGGCCGCGCAGGCCGGTGTAAAGCCTGACGTGATTTTTATGACAGGTGGCTCGGCGCGCTCGCCCTTCTTACGGGAGGCTGTACAAGCAGAGCTCCCGAACATTCCTGTAGTGAGTGGCGACTACTTTGGCTCAGTCACCGCGGGCTTAGCGCGTTGGGCGGAAGTCTGCTTTAAGTAACCGTCGCTTTACGACCCGGGTTTGACGCTTACTTGTAATACCTTGCGAAAGAAAAAAAGTTGTCAATAATAGGAACCCGACTTAGCGAAAACTTCCGTATTTTGATTAGAAATCATGCACCAAGGTGGGGGTGTTGGCGCGAAATAGCTTGGTTAGGGCAGACTTATATCGCCAACCCAGAGCCAGTAGCCGTTTCGCTAAGCTTTGATTTTGAATGGTGGCAACTTCAATGCCGCGGTAGTGATGCGGATGCGCTTGAATGTAGTCGATAAACGCCGTCAGCACCCCTTGGCCGCGAACGCTGGGGGTAAATTGTAGCGAAACAATCGATAATCGCTGACTACCGATCGGACAGTGAATCAGACAATAGCCGAGTGGGTGCTTGATAGCGGTAGAGAGCTCTGGAAAAGCGCGCATCTGGTGACGTTGGGCCAATTGGTCATAGCCGAGGCATAGGTGGTCAAGCAATTGCCGAGCGTTATCATCCATCGAAGTGTCTCTGAAGAGGTCGAAACGTAGCCACCATATTAAGGACTTTATTTTTTCGAAAAACAGAAAAGCGTGAGCCACGTATTTACCTCTTTTGGGCATAATAATCGCGCAAAAGCCGCGATTTCTGCGGCAGACAACCAGCTAGTTTTTAAAACTGTGCGCGAGCTCATGCCGCACCATTGGTCGTTAGTGAATAACGAGTTTTTATAAATTTATCAATCATGTATATTTTATCAATCATGTATAT
>NZ_MUFF01000082.1:0-1553 GCF_001996105.1 Salinivibrio sp. IB643 | reverse complement strand
TATTGGTGTTTTCTATCTCGAAGTTTGATTTTTTAATGTATTTTTCAAATTCCTCAACATGTTTATAATAGTTGGTAAAATTATTCTGTGACTCTGAAAGTTTAATCTGCTTTGCAGACTGTTGGATCTGCCTTGCGGATTGCTCCGAACGATGAGCCAGTGCAATCAAACCAATTACTGAAAGCATGGCGGCAAGTACGCTAACGGGGAATTTAAAGACGACAAAAAAGTGGTTGAACCCCTTGTACGTCAAATCTAATTGTAGGTTTGAGCAGTAAATGAGCACCAACGTTGAGGTGATAGCCCCTAATAACCCAACCCTTAATGCGAGTTTGAAGGCAAACAAGCGGGTAAAGGATACGTCTGGGTTTAAAGCCAGCTTTTCCATGACTTTGTTATACGCACTTTTTAGACGGCTCGGCTTATGCATTGGTTATTAACTCCTTAATAATACACCTAAATGGTAAACGGGCATGACCGCAAAGTCATGCCTCATTTGTCGCACTTTTCGTGCGCGGTTAAAACCGCTGCTCGGTGTACTCCGCTAGTTCGGCGATTTTATCAAGCGAGGTTTCGGCAATGGCTTTAAGTTCGGCCACGCTAAAATAACCCGGCTCGCGCAGCAGGGCGGGAATTTGCCTGCGTGAGACAACCACGGCATCGCTCTCCACCAATTGAGTGCTCACGACGTTGCCCCTGTCCATTACCATAAGCAGTCGAGCTTGACGTGGTGGCTCTATTACTTGCGCGGTGGGCTGGCGGGTTTCCGCGGCCCAATATTGCCATAGCACATCATCACATTCGTTTTGGTAGCGGATCACGCGGTCACGAATGCTGGGTTTTACTTTGTTGGGGGAGAGGGTTTGCAGCCAGCCAAAGAGTGTACGGAGCGGTAGGCATATCATGGGGTTGTGTTTATCGATAGAGGGAATTGGCATTTTGACAACACCCCATCGTGCACTGTTGCCAGTTAGCTTTCTGGACTGGTTTCCCCAGTCCATTCCCATACATTCAACCGCGATGTAAATCTCGAAATAAGCGTTCAGCCATAGTCTCTATATCAGAGGGAAAATCCCCGTCTATATTTATATTCTTGTTTTCAATGTGGGTAGATATTAACGTTTTATATATCTTTTTGTCTGTAAACGTCTCCCTCACAGAACGACTGTTATTGACATAGGTGTTGGCGTAGGGTAACAAGTCAGAAGCCATCTGCTTAACTATTAACCCCATTGCAATCGTATGCTTTAAGCTTGTTTTTTCTTGGATGAATCTGTTTTCTTCTATTCTCTTCATTAAGTGTAAGCGTGACATGAAAATGTTTATTTCATATAGTATTCCGGTAAGAATTCTCTCGACCTTCTCTTCACGTCCTGAGGATAATTTTATAAAGTCAGTAAATATCTCCTCATGGTCTTTGGGTTTTTCCATTTGCTCGATGTTTCTAATCATAATCTCCTTTGACTTTTCTTTCTTCTCCTTGTCGCATTTATCAATAACAACATAATAGTTTAATATTTCATCTATACAATAATTAACATACTCAATTATTG
>NZ_MUFF01000081.1:0-1556 GCF_001996105.1 Salinivibrio sp. IB643 | reverse complement strand
CTTTATCGCTACCCTCGATAAAGAGCAGGCCTACCAAGGCGCGGACTTTGTGGTGATTGCCACCCCTACCGACTACGATCCCGAAACCAACTACTTTAATACCAGCTCGGTCGAGGCGGTGATTAAAGATGTGATGGCGATTAACCCCGATGCGATGATGGTGATCAAATCGACGGTACCAGTGGGCTATACCGAGCATATTAAGCAACAAATGGGTTGCGAAAACATCCTCTTCTCACCCGAGTTCTTGCGCGAAGGCAAAGCGCTTTACGATAACTTATATCCATCACGAATCATTGTCGGTGAGCAATCCGAGCGCGCGCGCCAGTTCGCTACCTTGTTGCAACAAGGCGCAGTCAAATCGGGTATCTCCGTATTGTTTACCCACTCCACCGAAGCTGAAGCAGTGAAGCTTTTCTCCAACACCTACTTGGCGATGCGGGTGGCGTATTTTAACGAGCTGGATAGCTACGCCGAATCCCACGGTTTAGACGCGCGCCAGATCATTGAAGGGGTAGGGCTAGACCCGCGCATTGGCGATCACTACAACAACCCCTCGTTTGGCTATGGCGGTTACTGCCTACCAAAAGACACCCGTCAACTATTGGCCAATTACCAAGATGTGCCCAATAACATCATTCAAGCTATCGTTGATGCCAACACCACCCGCAAAGACTTTATTGCCAACGCCATTATCAACCGCGAACCCAAAGTGGTAGGTATATATCGCCTGGTGATGAAATCAGGCTCAGACAACTTCCGCGCCTCAGCCATCCAAGGGATCATGAAACGGATTAAAGCCAAAGGCATTGACGTGGTGGTGTACGAGCCCGTGCTTGAAGAAGACACCTTCTTTAACTCAGAAGTCATCAAAGACTTGGATACCTTCAAACAACGCGCCGACGTGATTGTCGCCAACCGCATGGTCGATGAAATCCGCGATGTAGAAAGCAAAGTCTACACCCGCGATTTGTTCGGGGCGGATTGATGAAAGTGTGAGGGCCTAGGATCCTAGGCCCATTGTTGGCGATGACACAAGCCCAAGTATACATTGAATAATAGATTTCCGTTCTTGTTCTATTTCTCCTCGCTCGTATCCACCTGCATTCTTAAAAAAGGGAGCAGTACCAGCCCAATGGTCACCGCACATAACGCAATAGCGATGAAAAAGCCTTGCCACGAAAAAGCTTCAATAATCAGTGCTAACGGATAGCCAGCTGCAGCTGCGCCCAAGTAGGCAAAAATGCCGACAAAGCCTGTCGACGCGCCTGCTGCTTGTTTGTGGGAGCACTCAGCTGCAGCCATGCCAATGAGCATCTGCGGGCCAAACACAAAAAAGCCGACGCAAAATAGCAACAGTGCGTGAATAAAAATGTCGGTGAACGGAAATAGCCAGAACGCAGCGACCGATAGAAAAATACCGGTGGCAAACAAAATGCACATGGGCCCGCGGTTACCGGCAAAAATTCGGTCAGATCCCCAGCCTGCGACCAGCGAGCCTAATACCCCGCCGACTTCAAACATGGCCAAGGCAACATTGGCTTGAATCAAGCCGT
>NZ_MUFF01000080.1:0-1623 GCF_001996105.1 Salinivibrio sp. IB643 | reverse complement strand
CAGAATGGGTGCCGACTTATGGTTACCGTTCATTTTCGCAGGCTCAAGCGCATATACTGAAATATTTAATCGGGTATTACAGCCAACTTAGGCCACATCAGCATAATAGCGGTATGAGTCCGAACGTGGCAGAGGAAAAATACTGGATTAACTATAAACTGGTGGCCAGTTTTTCTTGACCACTACAGAAGAAGTTTTGCTCTTCTGAAAGCTTAATCTGCTTGGCTGACTGCTCCGAACGATGCGCCAGTGCAATCAGGCCAATGATGGAAAGCGTTGCAGCCAGTAACCGGATAGGCACTTTAAAAAACTCAAGCAAGTTGTTAAAACACGTTGCGGTAAAGCACCAAGATAAGCCTGTGTAGTGGACAATCGCTCCTGTCGTCCCCAAGGTAAGGAGTCCCCCAAGAATTAAAACAGCCCTAAACACGGGAAGTTTGGTGACGGGAAGGTCAGGGTTAAACATATTGGCTATCCATCCGGCTGAAAAACAATAGTTTAATGATGCTTGGCCACAAAGTCATGCCTCAGTCGTCGCAGTTTCATGTATGGCTTAAATCTACGGAGCAACGCTCAAAAAGCGGAACAGCTACGCAGTGTTTTGCGACGCACTCGTCAACCGTCAGATGTGAGTTTTGATCCGGCGCTGAGGTTTGCTATTACCTATAAGCAAACCACACGAGGAGGCAAAAGGATGAGCCCAACTTCAGCGCTGATTGAGCTACAACGTGAGGCCACGAGCGAGCGGGCATCGCTGGTGGCGGTGATGGAAAAAGCGTATGACTATGCGGTTGAGAATGATCTGCATGAACTTGAAACATGGTTATACAACGAGCTAAACGGCTACCCTGACACCACCATCACGCCCTGGTATCGGCGGCTAAGTGGAACACTGCTTGCCGAAATGTCGTTTAGCGGCTGGCACCCTATTGAGGGAGAAGGCGATGACTTTAAGCGCCACGTCACCACATTTACCTGCCGGTTACCCATTGCAGAGATTGTCACCTACCATGAGTGCAAGCACCCTATATGGCTTCCATTTACCAGTGATGAGAAGGAGTTCTTGAGTGAGACGGTAGGGATAGGTATCAGCTACGGCGTATTTTTAGGAGGAGATCAATTAAAGCCCTTGATAAATCAGGCAAATAAAAAACTACTTCTTTTGTTTTATATTTAGGTTTTTCTATTTTTATTCAAGTTTTTTTTCTATTTTTTCTATTGCCTTATCAATTTCTAACTTTGTTTTATTTGAATCATACTTTTCTTCTATGTCAATATCGAGGATGATATCGCTTACGTCATCATCAGAGAGAGGGTTAAATTGTGAGAGGGTACGATAAATTAGCGTAGTATGATTAATTTCTGTCAAAATGGTTTTTAATGATTTTTCTTGGTCTGAACCCTCTATTGACTCTAGGTCTTTCTTTACCTCTGGCACGATAATTTTAGCTATAGGTATGCTTTCCATTAGAGTGTTCTTCACTATTTCTATTTCTTCTGTTTCTTCTATTAAAATTAGTAATCCTTTGTTTTTGTTATTTTCAATACATAAAGATATTCTTTTGAGTAAAGATAAAAGTATGAACTCTTTACCACTGTAAAACTCCAATATGTCCAATATGT
>NZ_MUFF01000008.1:0-85431 GCF_001996105.1 Salinivibrio sp. IB643 | reverse complement strand
GTGTTCCTAACCCAGCTAAAAGCGTTTGAGCGCGACACGCCTCAATTTGAGGAGATCCGATAATGGCACAGTATCTATTGCTTAAGCACATTGAGGTGCAAAACGCGAATGCGATCGYGGGGCTGACTCATGGTTTTCCGGCGATCACGCACTTTCTTGGTTTTGCCCATGCGCTATCACGTCAACTCCCTGATGCGATGGGATTGCGTTTGGGTGGCGTGACCGTGGTGAGCCACAAAAACAATGTTCATGCACGGCAGCCCACAGGGTGGGGCGACTATGTTTTTGCCTTAACCCGCAATCCGGTCACTGCCAAAGGCGAGACGGCATCGATCAATGAAGAGGGACGCATGAACATGCAAGTCTCTTTGCTGATCGAGGTTGAGGGACTGGTTTCCGGTGATAAAGCCGCCGCTGCACAGTTGATCGCGGAGGTGAAAGATTTGGCGCCTCAGCGACGGCTCGCAGGTGGGCAAATCTTAACCATTGGCGAGATTGAACTGCTTGCGGATGCAAGTATGCAGAAAAAAGCGCTACGCCGCCTCATGCCGGGCTTTGTCCTTTGCGACCGACATGATTATCTCGCCCAGCATCATCAACATCTATTGCAACATAATGCGCAAGCCAGCTTATTTGATGCGTGGTGTGAGTTTGCCATGCTGACGTACCAAGCTGTCGCCGATGATGCACACCTACCTAACGACGACAACCAACCCGTGCCGGCCCAATGGCAGCGCGTGGCCAAACCCAAGCCTGGATATTTAGTGCCGATCATGACGGGCTACCGCGCAATTTCCCCTTGTTATGCCGCAGGTGAGATCGCCAATGTCCGCGATCCCGAGGTACCGGTAAGCTTTGTGGAAGCAGCATACAGCGTAGGTGAGTGGCGCAGCGTACATCGTCTCACCGATATCGACGAGGCATGCTGGCGTTATCACGGTGATTACCCTTGGTATCTTGCCCGCGTGACGGCAGCAACGCATGACGAACCCATTGAACCTGACGTTGTGCCCACAACCGAAGATAAAACTGACTTTGACCCTGACTTTTTGTAATTAAGGAGATTTCATCATGGCTGATAAAAAACTGACTACCCCCTCCGTCCTTGCCTTTGAAGCGAAACTGGTGCCTTCGGATGCACTAATGTATGCGGGCAACTGGGAAAAAGGCGATTGGCAATCCATTCATGTGGGCGAAAAATCAGTGCGAGGCACCATCTCTAACCGCTTAAAAGCGGCCACTGCCAATGATCCCGCCAAGTTAGATGCGGAAGTATCTAAAGCGAATCTACAAACGGTCGATGTTGCGGCACTACCGCATGATGCCGATACGCTTAAAGTGACGTTCTCACTGCGTGTGCTCAGCGGACTACATGTACCGTCAACCTGTAACAACCCGGACTATCAGCAAGCGTTGGCTGATAAAGTGCGTGACTATCAATCAGAAACCGGTTTTAAAGAGCTGGCGCAACGTTACGCACACAACATTGCCAATGGGCGTTTTTTGTGGCGCAACCGTGTCGGTGCCGAGCAAGTTAAGGTTGTAGTTACCGCAGGCGAGAAGCAATTTAGCTTTGATAGTTATGAATTCAGCTTACGTGATTTTGACACGCACTCAGATGTCACCGCGCTGGCAGAGGTGATCCAATATGGCTTAACAGAAGCGCATGCGCTTATTCATGTTGAAGCCTACTGCCAACTGGGCGAAGGGCAAGCGGTCTACCCCTCTCAAGAGCTAGTAATGGGCGGCGGTAAAGGCGACAAAAGTAAATTCTTGTATCAATTAGATGGCCAAGCCGCGATGCACTCACAAAAAATCGGCAACGCGCTGCGCACTATTGATACTTGGCATCCTGCTTATGACGAAGTSGGCGCGATCGCCATCGAACCYTATGGCTCGGTGACTAACCGCGGGGCGGCGTATCGTCAGCCAAAAGAAAAGAACGACTTTTACAACTTGCTCGATGCATGGATGTTAAAAGACAAAACCCCAACGCTCGAACAGCAGCATTACATTATGGCGATGCTGATCCGCGGCGGCGTKTTTGGCGCRTAAGGAGGCACAATGCAGTATTACATTGATATCACCTTRTTGCCCGACACCGATATTTCGGCAGATTTTCTCTGGCACAAGGTGTTTCAGCAAGTGCACATTGCCTTAGCGGAAAACAAAATCGGGCCGAATCAATCGGCCATTGCTGTGGGGTTTCCGGATTATCGCCAAGGTGATTTCCCACTCGGCCATCGGTTGCGCTTGTTTGCACAAACCAAGGAAGAATTTGAGCAGTTAAATATTCAACGATGGCTATCACGCTTGACCGATTATGTACATATCAAGGCGGTTAAGCCAGTGCCAGACGGAGTGCAAGACTATGCCTACTTCAAACGCTGGAACTACAAATCGCCGCAGCGACTGTATAAAAACCTCGATCGGCGCGCGGCCGCGATTGCCAGCAAAAATGGTTACGATGAGGAGGAAGTAAAGCGTCGTTTGTTGGAAAACATTAAAACGGACGACAAACGCTGGTCACTGCCTTTTATTCAAGTGACCAGCCTTTCGAGCCAAAAACGAGCAGGGCAGCCAAATACCGAGTTTGCTTTGTATATCGAGCGGGAAATAACCAAACAGCCGCCAAACAAGGACCAACCCTTCACCTGTTATGGGCTCAGCCGACGCGAACCCGATCAGCAATCTGCGGTGCCGTGTTTTTGAGGGGGAAACCCCTCTTTACCCCTTCTTTTTGGGCTCTTTAAAAATAAACTTTAAATACAGCTGGTTACGGCAGGCCGTTTTTAACAAGGGTAAAAGGCCATTTTTATCCTAACGGCCTGTTGTTACTGACGATTGTTAGGTTATTCTATTGTTCACTGCCGCACAGGCAGCTTAGAAAATCAAGCCAGTCAGGTTTTGTCCTGAGCCATCGTTCACTGCCGCACAGGCAGCTTAGAAAAAGCGGCACCGCAACCGCAGACGTACCAGCGGGTTCACTGCCGCACAGGCAGCTTAGAAAAGCCGATGCTGACAAGTTGCTAATGTCTTTACGTTCACTGCCGCACAGGCAGCTTAGAAAAGTCGATGATGCAAAATGTCACTAAAAAACTCGTTCACTGCCGCACAGGCAGCTTAGAAAGCACTGGAATGTGTCGTTGACGTGTCGTGCGAGTTCACTGCCGCACAGGCAGCTTAGAAACCGCGACTTAGGAGTTTTGCAGCTCGCTAAGTGTTCACTGCCGCATAGGCAGCTTAGAAAGCTCTGCTCTATGAGGCTATAGACCACCAGCAGTTCACTGCCGCACAGGCAGCTTAGAAAAAGGAAACACTGAGGCGAGAACTCTTGAAATTGTTCACTGCCGCACAGGCAGCTTAGAAAATCATCAGCCGCTCAGAGGCTGAGCGCATCTTGTTCACTGCCGCACAGGCAGCTTAGAAATGATGCCCTTCAATTAGGAGTTGTATTAATCAGTTCACTGCCGCACAGGCAGCTTAGAAATTTTATGCGACGTTGCGTTTTTTGGTCATTAGGTTCACTGCCGCACAGGCAGCTTAGAAAACATGCACCTCGCCGTTTTTATCGAGCGGTTGGTTCACTGCCGCACAGGCAGCTTAGAAATTTGCCAGCGCCCACAAAAGCAAACCGACGCCGTTCACTGCCGCACAGGCAGCTTAGAAAATCGATGTTTTGATGCAGACTGTAGGTTTCAAGTTCACTGCCGCACAGGCAGCTTAGAAATTTGCCAGCGCCCACAAAAGCAAACCGACGCCGTTCACTGCCGCACAGGCAGCTTAGAAAGCGCTGATTACGAAAACGAAATTGCCATGGTGGTTCACTGCCGCACAGGCAGCTTAGAAACCGCGAAAAGCCACCGCCTGATGCCTATTTAAGTTCACTGCCGCACAGGCAGCTTAGAAATCCTGATGATCCGCCTTGGCCTTTCTTCTAACGTTCACTGCCGCACAGGCAGCTTAGAAAAAAAGGAGTTAGCCGCCCTCGTCGGAGTGAGTGTTCACTGCCGCACAGGCAGCTTAGAAACCGAGTGGGAAATCATTTTTTTACTTGTCGATGTTCACTGCCGCACAGGCAGCTTAGAAATCAATAATGGTCATGGTGTGTGTCCTTTGTTTGTTCACTGCCGCACAGGCAGCTTAGAAAGCTATTCGCGCGAATACCAAATCGCGGCCAAAGTTCACTGCCGCACAGGCAGCTTAGAAACACATGCTAGCCAGCCCTCGCCATATCTAGCCGTTCACTGCCGCACAGGCAGCTTAGAAAACATCAAAATACCGTCGCTTATATTTTAAATTGTTCACTGCCGCACAGGCAGCTTAGAAAATACCTAGCCCTATTATATTTGTGGTGTTTCTGTTCACTGCCGCACAGGCAGCTTAGAAATATGAATTTATCAAACTGATCACGAATAAATGGTTCACTGCCGCACAGGCAGCTTAGAAAATCAAGAATCATGACGTAGCTAGAAACTTCAAGTTCACTGCCGCACAGGCAGCTTAGAAACTTGAGCGCGACAAGCAAATCATCAACAGCCAGTTCACTGCCGCACAGGCAGCTTAGAAATCTCGGTTGGTCATGCTGGTGGCGTGTTGTAGGTTCACTGCCGCACAGGCAGCTTAGAAAGCAAAAGTAAGGAGTGGAGCAAGGAAGCCAAGGTTCACTGCCGCACAGGCAGCTTAGAAAAGATTAACGACCTGGCCGTCTGCCACGATCGAGGTTAATCGTTGGCCTCAATGTCGGATGGCGCGCGGCGTAAATCATACCAAGTTTGTACGATCGAGTTGGCGCTTATGCCGACCTACGCGAACTTTAACGTCGGTGGTACCATTGGCGTAGGTGACACAAGCCCCGGCAAAGTGTTAGGTATGTGAAAACTGCTAACGGGCGCCTGTCACGATCAGTGCCAATTTTAACGACGATGTCGGATGGCGCGCGGCGTAAATCACACCAAGTTTGTACGATCGAGTTGGCGCTTATGCCGACCTACGCGAACTTTGACATCGGTGGTGCCATTGGCGACCGAGACACAAGCCCCAGCACGGTGTTGGATATGTGATAACTGTCAAAGGGCGCCTGTCACGATCAGGGGTTAATCGTTGGCCTCGATGTCGGATGGCGCCAGTTGCACTGCGCGCGGCGCAAATCGTACCAAGTTTGCACGATTGAGTTGGCGCTTATGCCGACCTACGCACAGGCAGTTTAGACATTGAAAATAATTGTTTTTTTTGATGTCAGTTCATTGTTAGTGTGTCGTGGCATCGAGGGAGTAGGGGATGGTTCAAGATCAATAAAAGCGTATGACTAGCAATGACCATACACGTCAATTTGACGCATGTTTATAGCCAAAGTTAAGCTTGCAGTTGCATGCTTTTGCATAGCTAAGCAGGGTTTTAAGGGTTGGATTACCTTTCCCTTTTTCAAGTCGAGAAATATTGCCTTCTTTCGTCCCCATACGTACTGCAACCTGCTGTTGAGTTAGCCCGGCCTGCTTACGCATGCTGAGTAACATATCGATCAATTCAAACTCAGGCGCCAATTCATCGTATGCTTGTTTCACGTCTGGGTTTTGTAGTGCTTTCGCTTTTAATGCTTGTAAGCTATTCACTTTTCACCTCTTTCATACGCCTTGTTGCCAATGCTAAATCTTTCATTGGTGTCTTTTGACTTTTCTTCACAAATGCATGAAGGATATAGATGTTGGGGCCGTCTAAATAGCAGAATAGACTTCGTCCGATCCCTTCTTTTGCTTTGGCGCGAACTTCAAACAGGCCGTTACCTATTGATTTTGTGTGAGGAGGACCCAAGTTTGCGCCATGTTTTTCTATTAGTTCAAGCAGCTTGAGCATTCGCGCTTGAATCTTAGGAGGCATGTTGAGAATGCTCTCCTCCACGCCTTGGTAAAAAACGATGCTCCAGTTCATCTTTTACTTCTTGTTATCATATATGATAAGTTTCTGTGGGTCAAAATCCACTCATCATACCGAGTAATCTCGAGTAATCTTGGGCGATTAGTGTTATCTGATTCGCATAACAATCACACAGACAGCAGACTGCGATCTTTCTTGTTTACTGCCGCACAGGTAGCGTCGATGACACAAGCCCCAGCACGGTGTTGGATATGTGCACATTGTAAACGGGCGCCTGTCACGATCGAGGTTAATCGTTAGCCTCAATGTCGGATGGCGCCAGTTGCACTGCGCCAGTTGCACTGCGCACGGCTTATATCGTGATAATTCTTGATCATGGGCAGGGGGGTATGCGGCCGGGGTGTTACCGACCGCATAAGCTATACCAGCGAGCCTAGTTCAGCGCGTTGATGATGACGATTTCTCGTTCAAGGTTTTCTTTCTCTGTGCCTGTTGCCGTAGCGAGTTTTGCTTCACGAACGGCCAGTGCTTCGGCTTTTTCTTCTTTGGTGTTAAAACGTAAGCCTTTTACGTTGATCGCAGCAACGTTGGTATAACGCCCGTCGTCGCTACTTGGTACATCAATTTGCTTGCTGTTGACCAAATCTTTAATGATATTGCGTGTGTTAGTGTCAATATCTAGACCTTTTAACTGCCAGCGAGCCATAGGTTTGCCGGTATAAACGCCACCTTTTTCCTCTGTTAGATAGCGAATAGTCATATTTCTGATGGTACCTTCTTCTTCACCATAAGCTTGTTCTGAGTCGAACAGCACCGGAAAATCTTTTCCTTCTAACGCGCCACCTGCTTTGGTCAGGTGCCCCATTCGATAACTATTCATCCCGAGGTTTATCTCGGTTGTATCGGTAATTGGCTGTCCATCAGCAAAGGCTAAATCTGTTATGCGTTTTCCTGCCGGTTGAGTAAGATCAATGGTATAGGTGACTCCCGCAAAAAAGTCATTGGTTGAGTATTTCGATGCGCGACGTTCAGGGTTAAAGCTATAGGTGACATCACCCGGTTTGACTGAGTTGAAATAGTCAGCGGACCATTCCATATATTTGCGTAGATCTGCCCCGGTCATTTGATAGACAGTAATTTCGCCGCCAGCATATTGATAGTTATAGGCGATATCTTTTGCTTTAATCGGACCGACGTTTAGCTCGGCATTGTCATTATCAATTTGCAGAGCAATCACGTTGGCTTTTGGTGCATAGAAAAAACTGGCTTCTTGGAACAGTGCACTAATGCCAGTATCTTGAATGTGAACTTGCGGGATCCCTCGGATTTCATTCTGGGGGACCAAATCCACCCCTCTTAATTCCGCGACTTCGCGGTTTGCCATCGCACGAAGGCGTTGGTGGTAAGGCTGGTACAAGGTTTCCATTTCTGGATCTGACGCTGTGCCTTTAATTTTATAAGTAAAACTATCTTTGTTAACCAATGTGTATTGACCGTTTTTTTCCTCAAACGAGAGATCAATACGAGATAGAGCACGACCGTATTTATCCGGCTCAGTCACGATCACACCATTAACAACTGCTTTATCAATGCGAGTATGCATATGGCCGGCGACAATCGCATCAAGTTCTGGATTGGCATTGGCAATATCTGTGACCCCGGTATTCGCAATGTCGTTTTCATTATCCAGGCCCATGTGGGCGACTAAGATAAGAGCGTCGACATCATTTTTGAGTGTCTCGACCACTTTTTTAACTTCCAGTGAAGGGTTGGTAAAGGTCACGCCTTCGAGTCGCCCGGTGCCTTCGGCAAAGACTTGTGTCATCGGTGTATCCATACCAATTACACCCACTTTGATGCCATTTMGCTCGATGATGGTATGAGCGGGTAAAAAAGGGTTGCCGTCAGGTCGTTTAATATTGCCGCCGAGTGATTGTCCCTCAAATTGATCGAGCGAGCGCTGCAAAACATCCAAGCCAAAATCAAACTCGTGGTTACCCATGACCCATACATCATAATCCATTTGGTTAAAACCAAGCATCATTGGACTTGTCGCTTCATCCTTAAACGTCTCGACAAAGTTACCTTGAATGGTGTCACCCGCATCGACCATGATGACGTTTTTGTTGGTGCTACGAATATCCGCTACCTTGGTCGCGATCTGGCTCAAACTGCCACGCATATTGAGTTTGTCTGCCGCGTAATCCCATGGCATGAAATGGCCATGTAAATCTGATGTGCCAAGGATAGTGACATTATGCATATCCCCATCAGCGGCAAGAGTGGGGAACGAGAGTGAGAGCATGATCAGACTAGCGAGTGCGTTTTTTTTCATCAGAGAGTACCTGTTTAAAAAGTTAGGCGAACCTTAAGGGAAATGAGCACTACATAGAGTGACTAGCGTCATGCTTTTGGATTGTTAATATYAGTGGGTTACATTTTTATGAGATGTTGCACGCTTTCAACAATATCAGGGATAGAACAAGGCCTGTGACAACGAAGATCATGCTTTAATTTTATATTAATCAGATGCTTGAGGTTTTTTTCTTTTTCTTTTATTTTTCAAAGTCGATGAAATGATTCTGTCCTACGCTGAAATTGAACAATTTTAAGTAGATATAAATGTGATAGAGGCGGTAGGAATGGGTATGAACATCAATAACACCATGAAATTAGTGTTTTTTATTATTGGTGCAGGCATTGTGGTGAGTTTTTTTTCGATCATTCAGCTTAATGGCTTGATGAATAAAGTCGATGAAATGGCTCAGGTGCGATATGAATCGTATCAAATGGCCGATGAATTAAGACAAAGCTCTGATGACTTAACGCGTCTGGGCAGAACTTACACAGTTACCGGCAATGAAAAGTATGAAAAAATGTATAACGATATTCTAGCCATTCGTAACGGTGAGAAACCTCGGCCTGTTAACTATCATACGATCTACTGGGACTTAGTGTTAGAACATGGTCAAAAACCTAAACCAGATGGCCAAGCTATTTCGTTAAATCAACGGATGAGAGATTTAGGCTTTACCGAGAAAGAGTTTGGCTTACTCAAAAAGGCTCAGGCCAATTCTGATGGGCTGGTGAATATGGAAGTCAAAGCCATGAACGCGGTTAAAGGACTATATCCGGACAGCAGCGGTAATTATACCGTTCGAGGAGAGCCCGACAAACAAATGGCGATTGAGCTATTGCATAGCTCGCAGTATCACCAAGAAAAAGCAAAAATAATGAAACCCATCGAAAGCTTTTTTATTGCGCTGGAACAGCGAACGGATGCACAGTTTAACGAGGCAGCATCTAGTGTCAAAAAAACGGTGCTCATCGGCAATATCTCGTTAGCAGTGGTGATCGTAATTGCGATTTTGGGATACATCATCACGAAACGAACGGTTGTTAATCCAATCGATAGGATGGCATCCACGCTAAAAAAAGTAGATGATAATTCAGATCTTACATTGCGAGTCGACGATAGTAAAAAGAATGAAATTGGAACCATTGGTAATACTGTTAATAAAGTTATCGGAAGTTACTCATCGACGATTAATAAAATTAATGACGTTAATCATATGATCGCTCAGATTACGGATAGTTTGGACGATATTACCAGTAAAAATGCCAAAATATCTAACCAGCAAAACCAAGAGCTCGAGATGGGTGCTACGGCCATGGAAGAAATGACCTCCGCCCTTGCCACGGTGGCGGAGAACACCTCCATGGCAGAAAAGTACGCAGGTAGTACTGAGAAAGAAACTACCACTAGTAAAGATGTGTTCGATAAAACCATGGTCGAGTTTGGCAGTTTAGAAACTGAATTCAAAAAGACATCGGAGGTGATCCAAGAGCTTGCCGATGAATCCACTAATGTAGGTAATGTACTTGATGTGATTAAAGGCATTGCAGAGCAAACCAACCTCTTAGCGCTAAACGCAGCCATCGAAGCGGCGCGAGCAGGCGATCAAGGTCGTGGCTTTGCGGTTGTGGCCGACGAGGTGAGATCTTTAGCGCAACGGACACAAAAATCTGCTGGAGAGATTGAAGAAATGATCGGTGGTTTGCAAGGTAAGGCGGAACAATCAACACAGACTATTCGTGTTAACGCAGATAAGATTGCATCGACACGTGACAATATGACCACCGCAAACGAATCGCTTGGCACGATCAAAGAATCTGCGATAGAAATCCATCGACTGAATTCATCGATTGCATCGGCCACGGAAGAACAGCTTTCTGTCAGTGATGAAATCTCGAGCAATTTATCAAACATAAAAACCTTATCAAGCGATATGCATGAAGCGATTGATCAACTGGGCCCGATTGTGTCTGATTTAAAAGATAACGTTGACGCATTGAACGGTGCTATTCAGGATATTCGTACCTAATTGACAGGCGATGACTGTTAACCGGATTGCTCGAGTGAGTAATCCGGTTTTGTCCAAACGCTCATACGTTCTCTCATTGCAACGAGATCTACCGACAAACACTGACACACTCGTACATTCTCACGACAGCCTTTTTTCTACTTGGTGATTATAGTCAGCCTTCTTTAACGCGTTTTATGCGACACAATGAACTGGGTTTGGCTGTGATGAATATCCGTAAACAACACCTTACTAGCCTTGTGAACTGGGCTGACAAAATTTACCCGAACAGCAAAGGATGGCGAGTGGTGAGCAAGAACTGGCGCTTTTATGCGTTGGGCTTTGCATTTTCGAATATTATGGAGCGAATGGTTGGGGTGTTTGACGAGCCGCATTTGGAACCTGTATTGGCTGACTATCCAGAAGTGATCACCAAGCCGCTCAAACCGTATCTGAATGTGTCGCTAACCATGCTGGAGCGGGTTGAAATGTTGCATGACCATTATCGTTTTATGGCGAATACCTTTGGTCCTCATTGCAGCACTATTTTCTCTGTCACGGGGCTGCCGCTTGCCAGCTTTACCGCCAATAATGGCCGCAGCTATGGCGTGCGTTTCTATCGTGGTGCGATTCGCGAAGGAGCATTGGGTCTGTCGTTGTATGACGTGGAGAGCAAGCAAGGCGTGTATAGTATTTCGTTCCACTTTAACCGTGGTGGGCGTGATCTGTATATTGGTGCGCTGCAAGGCCCAAGCGACAGTGTGTCTGAACGCCAGCAGATCATTAAAATATTAACGAAAACCGCTCACGGCTTGCGCACAAAAGCCTTGATGTTAGAGTTAGTGCTGATGCTAGGGCGGATCATGGGAGCCGAGCGCTGTTATGCGGTGTCTAATAAAGGCCATATTTATAAAGCGATTCGTTATGTCACCTCCAAGCGAAATGTCGTTACCTTTGATTATGATGCGCTCTGGCGTGAATATGATGGCACACCACAAGATCGGTACTTTTTTACTTTAGCGATGCAGCCGTTGCGTAAAGATGTCACTCAATTGAGCAGCAGTAAACGACGCTTGTATACTAAACGTTATGCTTGGCTTCATACCTTGGAGCAAAATATGAGCTTTACGTTGAACGGACTCACAGAAACTCGCACAGAAATAGATCAAGTTGCCTGATCAGCAAACCAAAACTGGCCTCAAATGAGGCCAGTTTTGCTCGTATTAAACCTTTGAATGTGCGAGTGTTATACGATACGTCGCCGAAAGATGCGATGGCCAACTGCATTGAATAATGCGCCTGCCACAATTAACCCACCACCGAGATAGGTCCAAATTGAGGGCACTTCATTAAAGATCCATACCCCAAGCAAGGTTGAGAACACAATTTGTATATAGGCATAAGCAGACGCTTCACCGGCTTGTTGGGTTTGCATGGCTTTGGTGAGTCCATACTGGCCAACCTGGGTAAATACACCGACTAAAACCAATAGCAATGTGAGCGATAAACTTGGCATCACGAACTGTGGCCACATCAGCACGGTCGCGACGGGTAGGGCAACCATGGGAAAGTACAAAATAATTACCGAGCTGTCTTCGGTGCGGCTGAGTTTACGCACAATCACATAAGCCATTGAGCTGCCTAATGCCCCCAGAAGCGCAATAATCACGCTAAACGTGGGCAAGGCCTCCGCAATATTACCGTTAAGGTTAGGTTGCACCATCACGTAAAGCCCGATTAAACAAAGCGCAATACACACCAACGTGGCGCCTTGTAATCGCTCTTTGAGTAACACCAACCCAAGCACAGCAGTAAACACCGGGTGAGTGTATTGCAAAACAGTGGCTTCGGCTAAGGGTAAAGTCGTGACCGCATAATACACACACATCAGCGCGGCTGTACCGAGTACACCACGCAGCAACAGGAGTTGCTTATTGTTACCCCATACCGACAGGCCTTTACGTTTCACATCGGTGTAGCTGATGATGAGCGACACCAGTGCTCGGGCGGCGACAATCTCAAATACTGGGATACCATTGACAGCCACGTATTTCACACAGGCGGACATCAAGGCAAAGCCAAGCGCAGACAGAAGCATAAAGCGGATCCCAACTGGGATCGCAGAGAAAGAGAAGGCAGGCATAATCATACAAACTTAAACAACAGGGCGACTATGATAACGCGTCTCGGTGCGCTTTGCTTGATGATTCGATAAATAAACGCGCGTCAGCGGTTGCCGCGCGTTGTCGTTGTTTAAACTGCCGAGGCATGCGGCGACGGAGTGATTTAATCGGTGTTTGGTAGCGTCGCGCTATGGCCAAAGTTGGGTTAGCGAGCTTAGCAATCCATCGCTCGCGCCTTGTTGACCCAAATAGTCGASCACAACCGGCACAAACTGCTTTAACGTGGCCGCGTCGATACCAAGTTTTTCTGCTGCACGATACACATCACCCATTGAACCGATGCCACCCGCGCTCGCATTGTCTCCGAGTAATGACGAAAGCGACGATAAATCAGGGCTTAAACTTGCAAGCTCTTGTTGATCGCTGCCGGTGAGGTCATTCGCTGCCATGGCGAGTAAGGCCCCGGCGCCACCTGTTGCTTGATCTGGGCTCACATCCACTTGTTCAGTGATCGATTTAACGAGCGGAGATTGGCTCATCTCATCACCGGCAAATTGGGTTGCCATTTGCGTCATCACATCAGTGGTTTTATCGCCTTGGCCGAAAAGGGCATAGCTCGGTGTGGTAAGAAGAAGACTGGAAAGCGTTAACAGTGTGGCCGCGTATTTCATGATCCCTCGCTCGTTATAAAGAATAAGCACGTTACTCTAGGTATAGCGGGACTTGCCGCTGAATGAAAGCCAATCAGCGGCAAATTCAGGCTCAGTCTTATGATCAAGCCACCGCACGTACTTTTTCTAAGTGGGCGAGGTACTCATCGTAACTGCCGTTAAAGTGGATCAATTGCTGGTCTTTGATCTCAATGATATCGGTCGCCAATGAGGAAACAAATTCACGGTCGTGGCTGACAAAAATCAAGGTGCCTGGGAATTGCTCTAGGCCTTTATTGAGTGATTCGATGGCTTCCATATCCATGTGGTTGGTCGGCTCGTCCATCACAATCACATTGATATCTTGCATCATCAGCTTGCCGAACATCAGGCGGTTTTTCTCGCCCCCTGAGCAGCTTTTCGCTTTTTTGTTCACATCATCTGCTGAGAACAACAAGCGACCCAAAATGCCACGAACAATCAAATCATCATGCTTGGCCGTACGCCATTGCGACATCCACTCAAACACGGTGAGATCGTTATCAAACTCGGCACTGTTATCTTGTGCACAGTAACCAATTGCGGCGTTTTCTGACCATTTAATTGTGCCTTCGCTTTGCGCAAGCTCGCCCACTAAACAACGCAACAGGGTGGTTTTACCCACACCATTTTCGCCAATGATCGCCAAGCGCGATCCGGCTTCAAGTAAAAAGTGACCGTTTTTAAATAAAGGTGTCTCGTCAAAGGTATGGCCAACCTCGCGTAATTCGACCGCTTGACGGTGGAGTTTTTTGCTTTCGGTAAATTGAATGTAAGGGTGCACGCGACTGGATGCTTTGACTTCATCAAGCTGGATCTTTTYCATGCGTTTGGCGCGTGAACTGGCTTGCTTAGCTTTAGAGGCATTGGCACCAAAGCGATTTACGAAGTCTTGCAGTTCACTGAGCTCGGCTTCTTTCTTGGCGTTACTCGACAGCAATTGCTCGCGAGCCAAGCTAGAKGCGGCGACAAAGTCATCGTAGTTGCCTGGGTAGACACGCAGCTCGCCAAAGTCGATATCGGCCATGTGGGTGCACGTGGCGTTCAAGAAGTGACGATCGTGAGAAATGATAATCATGGTGCACTGGCGCTGTTGCAGCTCACCGGCCAACCAGTTGATGGTATGAATATCCAAGTTGTTGGTCGGTTCATCCAACAGCAAAATATCAGGATTCGCAAACAAAGCCTGGGCAAGCAGCACCCGTAATTTCCAACCCGGTGCCACTTGCGACATCAGGCCAAAGTGCAGCTCTTCTTCAATCCCCGCTTGCAGCAGAATATCGCCAGCACGGCTCTCGGCGGTATAACCGTCCATTTCCGCGAACTGGCTTTCTAGCTCTGCGACGGCCATGCCATCTTCTTCGCTCATTTCCGGCAAAGAATAAATGCGCTCACGCTCTTGTTTGATTTCCCACAGCTTGCGATCGCCCATCATCACCGCATCAATCACTGAGTATTGCTCATAGGCAAATTGATCTTGGCTAAGCTCGCCCAAGGTTTGTCCTGGCGTGATGGACACATTGCCTGCGGTAGGCGTGAGCGCGCCACTCATGATTTTCATCAAGGTGGATTTGCCACAGCCGTTGGCTCCGATCAATCCGTAGCGGTTACCGTTACCAAATTTGGCAGAGATGTTTTCGAATAGCGGCTCGGCACCAAACTGCATGGTGATATTGGCGATTGAAATCAAAAGACGTTCCTAGCGAATGTGCTCAACCAGGGCGTGTRGTCATGCCAACAAAGCATCTGACTCACGGCCAAGCGAGAGGGTGTAAAGATAAATATGACTGAGCGCGCATTGTACAGAAGTGTGATGGAATTAACAGATTAACCTGAAAAACCAAGGCCAATATCGCTGGCCTTGGGGGCACGGATTATAAATACCGCCCTTGAATATACTCGCGGAAGTGGGCGGGGTTGAGGATTTCGCCGGTAGCATCCTTGAGTATGTTGTCGGTTGAGGTGGTGCTGGCGCGTTGCCAGATATGTTGAGACAACCAGTCAAAAATCGGTGAGACATTGCCGCTGGCGATAATGCCATCCACATCCATTTGCTGGCGCATTGCTTGCATCAATTGCGCGGCATACAGAGCACCCAAGGTATAGGTGGGGAAGTAGCCAAAGCTGCCATCGGTCCAGTGAATGTCTTGCATGCAGCCGTTTTTATAGTTGCCGGCGGTGCTGAGGCCAAGGTATTGCTGCATGGCGTTGTCCCAACGCTCAGGAATATGATCAACTTCCATGTTGCCACTGATCAGATCGCGCTCGATGTCATAGCGCAGCATGATGTGTGCCGGATAGGTGACCTCGTCGGCATCGACACGAATATAACCGGGCGCGACTTGAGTTAACACGCGGTGGAAATTCTCGACATGAAAGGCGGGATCGTTTTGGCGGTTAAAGGCAGATTTAGCACGCTGACAAATCAAGGTGGCAAATGCTTCACTGCGGGCCAGCTGCATTTCAAAAAACAGGCTTTGGCTTTCGTGCACGCCCATCGAGCGCGCTTGGCCCACKGGTAAGCCTGCCAGGTCCTTAGGCAACCCTTGTTCATAGCGCGCATGGCCGGTTTCGTGGATCACGCCCATTAATGCCGAGGTAAAATCTTGCTCGTCGTAGCGGGTGGTAATGCGCACATCAGTGGGYACGCCGCCACAAAATGGATGGGTGCTGACATCCAGACGACCCTGTGCAAAGTTAAAGCCCAACTGCTGCATCACCTGCTCACCTAAGGCTTTTTGTTGTGCTTGGGTAAATGGCCCTTTGGGCATAAGGGGTGGCTGTTGCGCTTGCTTGTCGACTACCGCCTGGATGGTCTCCGGTAGCCATGCTTTAAGCGCACCAAATACYTCATCGACACGATCAGCGGTCATTCCTGGCTCGTAGAGRTCGAGCAGGGCATCGTAAGGCGCACAACCTTTTTGGTCCGCACGAATATGGGCTTCTTCGCGCGCCAAGGCCACCACTTCTTTTAAATTTTTGGCAAAGCCTGCCCAATCGTTRTCTTGACGTTGTTGGCGCCAAGCATGCTCGCATTTGGCACCCGCTAAAGATTTGGCTTTGACCAGGGTGTCAGGCAATACGCTGGCCTGCTGCCACTCGCGMTTCATCTCTGCCACGCTCGCTTTTTGCGTCGGTGTCAGTTGCTCCAATTTATCGTCCAGCTCTGCGAACCAGTCACTAAGCTCAGGTTGGGTGCTTTGTTGATGGCAATAAAGCGCGAGCTCTGCCATCGCGTCGGCACGGGCTTGATTCCCTCCATCTGGCATCATGGTGGCTTGATCCCAACCGCAGATTGCGGCAAGGTGCTGAAAATGTGACAGCCGTTTGAAGTGGGCTTCGAGCTTATTGAGTGGTTCCATGATGACTTCCTTGTTAACAACATTGCCGGATATTCTGGCAATTTGTATGAAAAAAGCAAGGCAGCCACTACCGTTCTGTCAGGTTATGCAATAAAGGAGTTTGCAACGTCATGTATCTATTTGGGTACGGGAGTTTAATGAATCCGGCGTCACGGGCGCTGACCGGTGAATCTGGATGGACGTGCCCGGTTACCGTGACCGGGCTAAGTCGTCATTGGAGCAATGTCAGTGAGGCGTTTATTTCGCCTTTGGTGGTGTTACAAGGTGAAGGTCAATGTAATGGGGTGCTGGTCAGCATCGATCCACAGTCATTGCCCGACTTTGATCGCCGAGAGGCAGGCTATCAGCGGTTACAGTTAGCTGAATCAAACATCACTCTGCCCGAAGACGTGACGCTTGATGGCCCCGTGTACGTGTATGTTGCCGATACGCAGCGTCCCCCAGACGTAGACAAGCCGATTGCCCAATCCTATGTCGATACGGTCATGGCAGGCTGTTTACGCTACTCAGCGGATTTTGCCCGCGCGTTTTTAACCACCACTCAGGGATGGGAAGGCGCTTATCATAACGATCGCGCTGAGCCCAGATACCCACGGGTCGCCGGAGTCAGCGATCAAGATAGAATCGACATTGATCGGTTGATGCAGACGCACTTGACAGGTTTTGCCGCGCGCAGCTAATCAGTCATTGATTGTTCATGACAAGAAAAGGCCACCGACAATGCGGTGGCCTTTGCGTATTTATATATCTATATGATGCGATCGTTGATGTGATTAATTCACTTCCACATAAACGAACTCTGGCGAAGTGACTTCCACGCGGCGGTTTTTCGCACGACCGTCGGCAGTCTCGTTACTGGCGGTTGGCGCGGACTCGCCTTTGCCCATCACAGTTAAGCGCTCAGCCGCAATGCCCGCATCTAAGAAGACTTCCGCAACGGCTTGTGCACGCACTTCAGAGAATGTTTGGTTATAAGCGGCAGGCCCTTGGCTGTCAGTATGACCCACAATCGTCGCTGTGGCTTCTTCATGCTTAAGCAACCGGTCAACTAATGGCTGCAAGGAGGCGACTGCTTGCTCAGATAACGTTGCTTTATCAAAGCCGAACATTTCGGTTTGGCCGGCCTCTGAGATCACAATTGATTGCGGCTCGGCAATCGGCTCTGGCTCTGCCATAACTGGCTCTTCAACCATTGCTTCAGTCATTGGCTCACTGGCGGTACGGCCAAAGTGATAGGTCATCCCGACGGTAACAAAGTTATTATCAACGCTTGAGAAATAGCCATCATCCATATCATTGATGTGTTGATATTCTAGGCGAAGGTTGAGTTTATCGGTGGCTTGGTGATCAACACCGATCGCGCCCATCAACGACACATCGTCGCGATCACCGGCATTGCTGTTAAAGTTCCATATCGCGCCGCCCACTTTCCCGTACAGTGCGGTATCGGGCTTAACGTGATACGACAATTTGGGGGCAAGTGTTAGCGCGGTGAGATCGCCCGATACTTTACCAGAGGTATCGAATTCAGTGTCAAAGCGACCTAAATAATCATAGGTGCCTTCAAGCGCAAACCAGTCATTGAAATCATAACCAGTAATAATACCTGCCCCGAGCTCTTGATCACCACAGTCGGTGTCAGACACACAGCTATCTTCTAAAAAAGACGGCCCAATACGACCCCCCATGTAAAGACCACTGTCTTGCTGTGCATAAGCTGCGGGTGCGACGGCCAATAAGAGGCCGAGACCTGTCACGACTTTTTTCATGCCACTCTCCTAATTAAGGATATGAAGTATCTTACTTTACGCATTGTGAATGCTTGTTATTAAGTCACTTTAGACCATACGATCGCAACTGCCAGCGAGTCGGGCAGACGGAACATAGATAATGTGACATGGATCCTAGGCTAGACCTGAGAGACGTGTAACACAATAGGCGACAAGCGATTTGACCATGATTTGACGTGTTTAACACAAGTGTCTTATTGGTGAGAAAATACTGAAAGAGGCCGGACAAATCGCCGGCCGTTTTCACGTGATGAGAGAGTATTAAAGGGGCGTTGGTTATTACAGGGTTGTGGTTATGATTTTGTGTTACCTGTTAGGCGCTTTTGTGGGCCTTGACCGCTCACAGGGCGACTAACTGAAATTTCGCGACCCTTTTTCATGCCACGTTCGTAGTCATCGGTCATTGCCGCCATGGCGTCTTTGAGTTGCTGCTTAAATGTCTCTCGGTCAATGTTGGCGAACTCTTTATCAATATAGCTTTTGATCTTATCGTCGCTGTCTCGGGCATCAAGCTGTGGCAATTTGTCGAGTGCCCCCTCAAGCCAGCCCGTCGTGAAGGACTGAACACGGCGGGTGACTTGTTGGGTGCTGGTGCCTGAGCCTGCGAAGCTGTTACGGAACTGGCCAATATGTTCATTCATATCGCGATACACCACATCAAATGCAAACGCCGCGAAAATAGCCCGGTCGGCATCACCGATAAATTCAGCTTGCTTGAGCCCTTTGTGGTTGACCAATACGCACTCGACACCAAAGCGATTATTGATGCCGCGGATAATTTTTAAGATCGATTGGTTAATAGACGCTGGCAACAGCTTCTCAGAGCGCGTTTTACCCATACTGATGAAGTCAATGTCGTCCTGATCGAGACCATGCTTCCGCATCAGCCGCTCGGCCATTTTAATCGCTTGCGCCGCCTCGTTGACATTGGCGGAATTGCTGAGCTCTAGACATTTAGCAATTTTTTTGAGCGCTTTGCTTTTCGGATCTGACATTCATACTTCCCGATAACGAACAAACGCGCATTGTATCGCGTCCGCAAGCGACAACAAAGGCGAGATTATAATGGGCGTCTCGGCGGAGCACGTTGTTTGGCTGTCACATGTGTAAAAAGAGGGCCGAAACTGTTTATCTATACAGTGATTAGCCACGTTTGTTACACTGTCCATATCATTCATACGATCCATATCGATAACGCCTGTGACTTCATCGACTGCGCCCTATATGCAGCAAGGGTTTGTTATCACGCGCCAGCAGCGTGATTGGGGCCATACCTCAACTATTGTTTTATGGCTTTCCACGCCAGAAGGCCCGATCAAACTTTGTATTGACGATCAGCACAGTGTGTTTTTTGTGCCGTTGGAAGAAAAAGCGCGGGTGGAGGCGTTATTACCTGCTATCGATCCCAATGCCTATTGCAAACCGGTACCGCTAACAACCTTCCAACATACGCCTGTTGCAGCCTGTTATTTCACCAGTGTTAAACGTGCCCGAGAAGGCCAGAAGGTGATAACGGGGGCCGCTATTGCGCTTTATGAAGGGGATTTACGCTTGGCCGATCGTTATCTGATGGAGCGCTATATTTGTGGCAGCTTGTTGTTCACCGGTCAGGTCCGTCAACGTCAGGGCTACCTAGAAGTGACGCAAGGCAAAGCGAAGCAAGCGGACTATACGCCCACGCTTCATCATGTCTCGCTGGATATCGAGTGTTCACAAAAAGGTCAGCTTTATTCGGTGGGGTTAGACAGTGAAAAAGACAGTCGTGTGATCATGGTCGGTGCGCCTCAGAACGATGCCCCGGCGTGGATAGAGTGGGTGGATAACGAAGAGGCTTTATTGGTCGCCCTGGAGCGTTGGTTCGCACAATACGATCCCGACGTAGTGGTGGGCTGGAATGTGATTGATTTTGACTTTCGCCTATTGGTTAAACGCGCGCAACGCTACCAGCGTGATTTACGCCTTGGTCGCGGCGGGGAACGCGCTTTTTGGCGTGATGGTGGTAGCAATAAGCCGGGCTTTATCAGTTTAGCCGGGCGGGTGGTGATTGATGGGATTGATGCGCTAAAAACCGCGACGTATGGGTTCCGATCTTGGGCGCTAGAGGCGGTTGCACAAACGTTATTAGGCGAGGGGAAAGCGATTGATGATCAGCATGATCGTATGGCCTCGATTAATCGCATGTTTCATCAGGATAAAATCGCGCTTGCGACTTATAATTTACAAGATTGCCGTTTGGTAAACCGAATCTTTGATCACACTCACTTACTCGACTTTTTAATCGAGCGCTCGCGCTTAACCGGGGTAGAGCTCGATCGCGTGGGCGGCTCGGTAGCGGCATTCACTAACTTGTTTTTACCGCGTTTGCATCGTTCCGGTTATGTCGCGCCTAATCTAGCCAGCGAAGGGTGGATCGCGAGCCCTGGTGGTTATGTGATGGACTCCAAACCCGGCTTATATCACTCAGTGCTGGTGTTGGATTTTAAATCGCTGTATCCCTCGATTATTCGTACCTTTCTTATTGATCCGCTTGGACTTATCGAGGGGTTAAAAGCACAAGAGGCCGGTCAGGAAGCCGACACGGTTCCTGGGTTTCGAGGCGGTGTTTTTCATCGAGAAAAGCACGACTTACCGGCATTGATTGATGAGTTGTGGCAAGCGCGTGATCGGGCGAAAAAAGCCGGTGAAAAAGCGTTTTCGCAGGCAATTAAAATTATCATGAATTCCTTCTATGGCGTGTTGGGCTCATCGGGGTGCCGTTTTTTTGATCATCGCTTGGCATCATCGATTACCATGCGCGGCCATGAGATTATGAAAACCACCCGTGAGTTGATTGAAGCACAAGGCTTTGAGGTGATCTACGGTGACACAGACTCTACCTTTGTGTCATTGGGGGGAGAAAAAGCAAGTGAGGACGCCGATGCCATCGGGCGAAAGCTTGTTAGCCATGTGAATCAGTGGTGGTCTCAGCACTTGCAGGAAACCTATGGTCTCGAATCCTTGCTGGAAATTGAATACGAAACCCATTATCAACGCTTTTTAATGCCCACCATTCGTGGGCAAGAAACCGGGAGTAAAAAGCGTTATGCAGGGCGAATCGTTAATCCTGATACCGGTGAGTCACATTTGGTCTTTAAAGGGTTGGAAACGGTAAGAACGGATTGGACACCATTGGCGCAACAGTTCCAGCAACAGCTTTATCAACGTGTGTTTGATGGTGATGATGTCGATGCTTTTATTCGCGATGTGGTCGCCTGTACGCAACAAGGGGAGCGTGATGCCGAGCTGGTGTATCGTAAACGGTTACGACGCCCGATTGCGGAGTATCAGAAAAATGTGCCACCGCACGTGCGTGCCGCGCGGCTGGCTGACAGTGAAAATCAAAAACGTGGCCGCCCTGAACAGTACCAACGGGGGGGATGGATTGAGTATGTGATCACGGTTAATGGGCCTGAGCCGTGTATGTATCGGCGTAGCCCGATGGATTATCAACATTATATTGATAAACAGCTTAAACCGATTGCTGATGGGATCCTGCCGTTTATTGGTAAAGAGTTCGACACCTTGGCGCTACCGCAATTGGGGTTGTTCTAAGCACGCTTGATCCTTTGTCTTGTTCGGGCAGTTTTTAACGCGCGACTTGCAATTGTGTCTGCCACCCGCTTGAATGAAAGAATCAGCAGGGAGGATGACGTGGAACAGCTCGATTTCTTCGAGGTGCCGAGTCCGTGCAAAGGCATCTGTCAGGTCAATAACAAAGGTTACTGCAAAGGGTGCTTTCGCAGTCGCGATGAGCGCTTTTATTGGTATGACTTTACCAACGAGCAAAAGCGCAATGTGGTTCGCTTATGCCACCAGCGTTATTTGCGCATTATGCGTGCCAAACGCCAACAGACACAGGAAACCGCCTTAGAGCCGGAAACTCTTCCACATCAGCCTTCGCTGTTTGATGACAGCTAACATCCCAGCGAATACTTCGGCCGGAGTGCTTGGTACGCAAAGCGTGCTACTTATAATGTTTAAACACAAAAAAGGCGCCCCTGAGGACGCCTGATCTCATTCCATCTTTATCGACACAGCGATTAGATGCGGATGAAGTCCATGTGGTTCAGTGCGATAGATACAGGCTCTTGGTTGCCACCGTAAACAATCGCAGGGAATTTTTTCTGATGACGTAGGCGGCGGCTCGCACCTTTACCCTTTTCTGTACGTACTTCAGCTTCGAATTTAAACATAATTAATAACTCTCTTTAGAGTGAAAAAAATAGCACTGAGCGTAGCGACCTAACTCAGTACCCAAAAACGAGCGCGGATAGTAGCACTGGTTGTGCGCGAAAACAAGCGTCATCGGTGCGCAGAAGCCCTGCTTGCGCGTGTTAGTCGGCTTCTGCAAAGGCTTGCCCACGACTTTGTGCCAACATCGCCTGCAATCTGTCTTGGCTAATAAAACTATCGACATCAAAGATCTTCTGGCGCAGATGCCAAAAACGGCCTTGTTTGCGTGCAATGACAAAATCAGGCGGACGAAATCGATGTTGTGACGCTGTCACTTTAGTGGGCGCGGTATCGGTGAAGGGACGATGGCGATCGACTAAATGTGGGCGAACAAACCGCGCTAAAAAGTCGTGTTTCTGTTTCTTGGTCGCAAGTGGCCAGACTTCATGTAAATCGTTGCCATCGTTGGTGTGATAGGTCACTTTTAACTGCGGTTTTTGGTAGCGGTTTTTGCCCGCTGTGAGGGTCATATCGGCACACGCCACCACAAGTGCGTCTTTGAGTTTGAGTGCCTCACGCAGTTTTTTATCTGGATCGATTAACGGCGCGTCGCATTGGTGGCAGCAGCGGGCGGCAATATCGTTATCGGTGCCGCATTCATCGCAAAATTTAGCGCGAAACCGATAGCCGCAGATTTCACGCTCCCCGGTCTCGTCTTCAAAATACCCTTGGCATTGGCGACCGTAATGTTCAAGTAAAAAGCCATTGTCATCCAGTTTGCCCCAAAAGCTATTGTTAAACCCGCACGCAGGGCAAGGAATGGTGACTAACTCGCTGTCGCTATCGGGTTTAGGCATACCAATTTCGGGCTGATACAGGTCGTAAACATTGCCGGCATAATCAAGGATAAGACAGTCTTTTTTTCCAGGCGCTAATCGCAATCCACGACCGGCTATTTGCTGATAAAGGCTCACTGATTCCGTAGGGCGTAATATTGCAATTAAGTCCACATGAGGGGCATCAAAGCCGGTGGTTAACACCGATACGTTCACTAAGTACTTCAGTGCTTTTTGTTTAAACGCCTCTATAAGACGATCTCGTTCAAGGCCAGGGGTGTCGCCGATGATCAGCGCGGCGCTGTCTTTAGGAAGATAAGTGATGATTTCTTTGGCATGGTTGACGGTCGCAGCGAAAATCATCACCCCTTGGCGCGGGTGCGCATACTCAAGGATTTGTTCGACAATTTGCGGGGTGGCACGCGGGGCATTGGCGACGACTTTATCGAGATCCGCTTCACGGTAGTAGCCGCTGGCAGTGCGTGAGACTTGTGAAAAATCATAGCTAAGAAGCGGTGCATCCAGAACATGGGCCGGGGTTAAAAACCCTTCATCCAAAAGATGGCTTATGGGCAGTTCGAAAACGCAATCGCGAAAAAAACGGGTGTCAGAGGTGCGGACTTTACCACTAGTGTGGTACTGATAAATCCAACCTTGCCCCAACCGATATGGCGTAGCGGTTAACCCGAGTACTTTTAGACCGGGATTGACATGTTGTAGATGCTGAATAACACGACGATAACTGCTGTCTTCGTTGTCAGGAACGCGGTGGCATTCGTCGATCACCAGCAGCGAGAATTGGTCGGCAAAGGCGTCGAGGTTGCGCACGACCGATTGTACCGAGGCGAACACGACCTTTTCATTTGATTCCTTGCGTCCTAAACCAGCGGAGAAAATACCGCCGGTGAGCCCATAGCCTTCATACTTGGCGTGGTTCTGCTCGACAAGCTCTTTAACATGCGCCAAGACCAGAACTCGGCCTTTGGCAATACGCGCTAATTCAGCGATTACCAAACTTTTCCCGGCGCCCGTGGGTAGCACGGCAACGGCAGGCGATGTATGACGGCGAAAATAGTGCAGGACGGCTTTAACAGCGTCAGACTGGTACGGACGTAAGGTATACATAATCAAAAAACGGCCTAAGTGAGGCCGTTTAGTTTACTGACTTGTTCGCTCAGGTACAGACTATTTATACCCAACCGATAAATTTATCCCTAACCGATAAATCACGGTCCATTATAGCCGTTTCGTGAAAATACAATGCTGACGGCGTGGTTGGTAATCAAACTGCTCGTAAAACAGGCGAGCGCCTTTGTTACCAATGTTCATTTCTAAAATCACGGCCACACACTGCCTTGTTTTGGCTTGCTTTTCTACCTCAGGGATCACTTGCGAACCCACGCCTTGACGGCGCCAGGTTTGTTGAATGAAAAACTGATCGATCACACCGACGCTGCCGCCATTTTCGACACTAAAACTATAGGCTAAGACGATAAACCCGATCGTATCCGTTCTTCCTTCGTGCTCAACATCAATCAGAAATACATCGCCACGCTCGGGTTGTGACAATAGTGTGTTAAAGGTAGAAACCACCGGCTCGCGATCAAACGGCAAGGCCTCATGCTCATGTTGTTCGCGCGAGAGTGTGAGTAAGGTTTCCAGGGTATCGACGTCAGGGCGGCGAAGAGAGACAATCATGGTGTTTCCTTTTTATCACTGATTGGTCAAGACGCCCGTATCATACTCGCCAAGCCGGTAGGCTCAATCTCGGTGCGTTTTTCGATTAGCACGATGTGACAGACTCGGCGTCTCAACAAAAAGCGTTTGGTAATGCTTGCATTATGACTAACGTATGTCATCGACAATGGGAGTGAGTGTATCTTATTGCTTTCAGTTTTGCCGCCAAATCTAGCGAAACTTGATCTGTGTCTTCGTGGCGATGTGACGTATAATCGCCGCAAACATAGGTGTAATGAATGGTAATATGCGGATAGATAAATTTTTATGTGAAACCCTAGGGGTAACACGAAAGCAAGCTGGCCGAGTGCTGAAAAGTGAAAGCGTCACCATCGATGGTGAAATCGTAAAATCTGGCGCCATCAAAGTCGGTAAAACCGCGGATGTGCAATTTGAGGGACGATCGTTAACCTTGTCTGGCCCACGCTACTTTATGATGCATAAACCTGCGGGCGTGGTGTGTTCACACGAAGATGCCTTTAATCCCACGATATTTGTTTTGCTCGATGAAGTGAATGCAGAAAAGCTGCATATAGCGGGTCGCCTGGATGCAGACACAACAGGCCTATTGTTACTGACCGACGACGGCCAATGGTCTCACCGTATCACGTCACCCAAGCATCAGTGTACAAAAACGTACCGGGTGTGGTTAGCCGATCCGATCAGTGCAGATACGGCGAGTCAGTTTGAGCAGGGTGTGATGTTACGCAGTGAGCCGCAAGCGACATTGCCCGCGAAGCTCGAGCAGGTGGGTGAGTATGAAGCCTTATTGACGATTCAAGAGGGTAAATATCATCAAGTGAAACGTATGTTTGCCGCAGTCGGTAACAAAGTAGACGCTTTGCATCGCGAATCTGTGGGGGCGCTTGAACTCGATGACACGCTCGAGCCTGGCGAATATCGCCCTCTCACCGATGAAGAAATTGCCTTGTTGGCATAATCTTGTTGGCATAATTAAGTGTGACACCTTAGATCCCACCCAGGGCAACGACCGACCCGAAAGCACAGTTCTTGCTGTGCTTTTTCAATGTGAGCGAGGTAATTTTTTAAGCGGGTTTTGAACATTGATTTTAAAGACTGGTGTTAGAGATTCGTGATGAAAAGAAAGACATTCTTTCCCACTACGCAATAATAAATTGTTACACTTTGAACAAGCTCACGTTATTTCCCTTTTTCCTGTCTTTTACGTTAAGGAGTGTTATGTCGCAATCATCGGCTGTTACGTCGTCCCCAGCGCAGTTAAGTTGGCTGTTAATCCTGGTGCTTGGGGCCATTGCTGCATTGACCCCATTGGCGATCGATATGTATTTGCCCGCTATGCCGGCCATTGCCGCGGATTTAAACGCGCCCAATAGCGCGGTAAAGTCGACGCTGGTGGCCTATACCGCTGGCTTTGCGATTGGACAGCTTTTCCACGGCCCAATTTCGGACAGTTATGGTCGTAAACCTGTGATGCTTGGTGGCGTTGCGCTCTTTTTTATCTGCGCTGTGGTCAGTGCGAAGGCCCAAGATATTGATGTATTAATGATTGCGCGTACCACACAAGGCTTTGCCGGTGCAGCGGCGGCGGTGATCATTCAAGCCTTGGTGCGCGATATGTTCGAGCGCGAAGAGTTTGCGCGTACCATGTCGTTTATTACGTTGGTGATGACGATTGCACCTTTGGCAGCGCCAATGATTGGCGGTTATCTGCTGACTTGGTTTGACTGGCGTGCGATTTTTTGGGTCCTGGCAGGATGGGCCTGCTTTGTGACCTTGTGCATTATTTTTCGGATCCCTGAAACGTTACCGCGAGAAAACCGTCCGCCCATGCGGATTGGTGCCTCGTTGCGTAACTATGCCCGCATGCTAAAAACCCCCTTTGCGGTAGGGATGATCTTTTGTTCTGGGTTCTCGTTTGCTGGGATGTTCTCGTTTTTAACCGCGGGCTCGTTCGTCTATATCGACTACTATGGCGTCAGCGCCCAGATGTTTGGCTATCTTTTTGCGCTTAATATCGTTTGCTTGATTGTGATGACGTTTATCAATGGGCGCTTGGTCCGCAAAATGGGATCACATTGGATGCTGCGGTTCGGGTTGGGTATCCAGCTGGTGGCGGGCATTGCCATTGCTGTTTTTCAATGGTTAGACATGGGGCTTTGGGGCACGGTGATCCCGGTGATGACGTATGTCGGTGTGATTTCAACCATCGGCAGTAATAGCATGGCGTGCTTGCTGGCGTGCTATCCACAAATGGCAGGTACTGCATCATCACTGGCGGGTACCATGCGTTTTGGTATTGGATCCCTAGTCGGTGCAGGCGTTGCCGTGGTCTCTGATGGAACACCTTGGGGGATGATTGGCGCCATCGCGATTTGTGCGATACTCTCTGCCGTTTTCTACTGGACGCTAGCACGTAAAGAATCATGAGTTATGTCATCACCATCCAAACCGTTATGGCTGCGGCCTTCGATGAGTTAGCTGCCGCCATCGATGCTAAAAAAGTGGCTGATGCGCCAGCTGCTCGCGAGGTGTTTTTAGGCCGTTGGGTGGCGCAAGCGGTTAAGAAACAGCGTTTTCACCACAGCGTAAAAGCGGATTTGCAACGTTGGACGCAGCGTGCCCGTAGTGCCGGCACTCAAGCCGGATTAGAAGCCGAATTTCGACACATTCAGCAACTCTATACGCACTGGTTTCCGTTCGATGAGCCGGCAAGCCCGGTCCAGCACGCCCAATTACAACAGATGATTGATAGTGCCCGCGAGGCGGGTTGGATGCTGCACACCCAGACGCCGATTGATCGAAAGATTAAGATTGTCTCTGAAGGACAGCATTCACTGGTGGTATGTCCTGAGGCAACTCAGGCGGCATTCAATGCAGAAGGGCACTTAGCTCACCCTCTTAGCATTTATGTGCGTGGACCAGAAATTGATGTAATGAATTGGGCGCATCAAGCCAAACTGGCACCCACGAAAGTCACGGCCTATAAGTCGATCGTTAAATATCATGCTGAATATCGACTTTGGCCCGACAATCATGCGGATTGCTTAATGGTGATGTCGCGGCAATCTATGGTGAAAGAATAACGCTGATGAGCATTGAGAAACCGTCTGAGGGCGGTTTTTTCTTGTTTGAAAGCCACGTAAACTAGGCGCGTTGCCTTGTCGGTTGGAGTCTGTTGTGAGCGCTGTTTCTCGTCCTTTTTTTGATGTGGTGTTTTTAAAACGCTTACTGTTAATTGCCATTCCCATTGCCCTCCAAACCATGATGTTTTCCAGCCGCAGTTTGGTCGACATCCTGATGGTCGGTCAGTTAAGTGAGGCTGATGTCGCTGCGATTGGGATTGCAGGGAAAGCAATGTTTGTTTCCACCCTGTTAATTTTTGGGGCGATGACCGGTGGCTCTATGTTGGTCGCGCAATACTGGGGCGCGGGCGACAGGCAAGGGTTTCGAGAAAAAATTGCGCTGACCGTGACCCTAACTAATGCCACTGCGGCGTTAAGTGCCTTTGTTTTTTGGGTCTATGCGGACGTCATTATTGGCTTTGCCAGTGATAACCCAACGGTGATTGCCTTGGGGCAAGACTACTTGCAGATCGCGGGGTTATCGCTGTTTTGCTTGGCCAGTGTGTCAGGGCTGGCGGCGGGGCTGCGTGCCATGCATAAACCGGGGATTAGCACGTTTTTTAGTGGCGTGGGGATCAGTGTGAATATCCTACTCAACTGGGTGTTTATCTTTGGTCACTTCGGCGCGCCAGAGCTGGGCTCAAAAGGGGCCGCAGTGGCAACGGTGCTTAGCGGTATTGTGGAAGTTGTCGCCTTGTATACCTATTTGTACCGTCGCCAACACCTTGTTGCCTTTTCCCTTGCTGAATGGCGCTCATCGCTCTCATTGGTGGCGGTAAAACGCTTTTTGGCGCTTTCTTTGCCGACTGCGTTTAACTTTTTAATGTGGTCGTCCGGCTTGTTCATTTACCACGCCATTATTGGTCATGTGAACGAAGCAGGGCTAGCCGCGATAGCGGTGATCACTCCGGTTGAGTCGTTATCGCTCTCTTTTCTGATTGGCACAGCCAATGCTGCCGCTGTGTTAGTAGGGAACAACCTGGGTGCTAAACAAACCGATACCGCCTATCATCAAGCATGGCAAGTGGCGGTGTTTAATTTGATTGCAGGCGTCTTTATTGCCGCAGTGATGCTGCTGATTAAACCTTGGGTCTTGGGGTTTTTCCCCGCATTGACTGGTGAAACGGCACAAATTACTGAATATTTCTATTGGGCAATGTGCGCGCTGATTGTGGTTAAAACCATCCCAATGGCAATGATCGTCGGTGTGCTGCGTGCCGGTGGTGATGTGCGCTACTGCCTGGGGCAAGACTTTGTTGCGCAGTGGTTGATCGGTATTCCCGTGGTGCTCGCTGCTGCAGTGGTGTTTGAATGGCCGGTTTATTGGGTCTATGCGTTATTGGCGACAGAAGAAGTCGTCAAATGGGTCGGCTCTGTCATTCGGGTTAAATCGGGCGTATGGCTAAACTATCTTGTCGATGATGCCCGTTGATTGAAAAGAAGACGCAATGGGAAGCTGTCTACCTAGTTTTGCCCTTTTCTCAGCCTCTTAATTGGGGTACATTGCCAAATTAGTCAAACAGTGTGACCTAGTTCTCGTTTATTGCTGTTTTAAAACACTATGAGGGTGTGCATTGGCATGTTAGCAATTAAAGCGCTGTGCAAGGGATATAAGGACGGGGGCGATTTTCATCCTGTGCTTCAAGGCGCGGCGATGTCGCTGTCTTCCACCAGCCAGCTTGCGCTGATGGGAGAGAGTGGCTCAGGCAAGAGTACCTTACTGAACTTAATTGCTGGGTTGGATAAACCCGACAGCGGTGAGATCTGGCTGGATGATACCCCTTTACACGCGTTAACCGAACGAGCGCGTACTCAGTTCCGTCGTCAGAACATTGGTCTTATCTTTCAGCAGTTCAACTTGCTTCCTACGCTATCGATTGCCGACAACATTCGCTTTTGTCGCCAGTTAAAAGGGCTCAAAGACGATGCGAATTTATGGCGGCAGATTGTCTCTCAGCTTGATTTAATGCCGCTATTAAATCGATACCCGGAAGAAGTGTCAGGCGGGCAGCAACAGCGTGCCGCGATCGCCCGTGCGTTATACATGGCCCCCAAATTATTGTTGGCCGACGAACCCACCGGTAGCTTGGACGAGCGCAACGCGGATGCGGTCATGCGTTTGCTAACCACGTTGACACGTCAGCAAGGCTCGAGCCTTTTATTGGTCACACACAGTGATACGGTTGCTAGCTACTTACAGGGCAGCATTGGGCTGCAAGGAGGCGTGCTCAGTGTTCGGGCCCGTCGCTAATGCACTATGGGGGCACTATCGCCGCCATCCTTTTCAGATTTTGCTGGTATGGCTAGGGCTAACCCTTGGGGTCGCTCTGCTTGTTGGCGTGTTATCGATTAACCAACACGCCCAGCAAAGCTATCGGGAAGGTGCCAAGCTGTTTAGTAATCCTTATCCGTTTAGCATTCATCATACCCAGCGGACCCAACGTGTGCCGCAGGCGTTTTATATTGATTTACGCCGGGCAGGCTTAACACAGTGTGTTCCTGTTGATCGCTTGCAAGTCGTGACACCGTCACTTGATGATCTTAATCTTATGGGCGTTGATACCATTGCCATGTTGCCGCTGTTAGCTGAACGTGGCGGTGATAAAGGGCGTGAAAACAAGGGGATATCACCGGTCAATGCAATCACGCCGCCTTATCCGGTTTATGTTGGTGAGGCGATGGCGAGCCATAAAGGCTGGAAAGATGGGCAAATGATTGATCTGCTTGATTATCCAGCTATTGGCCCCTTGCGAGTACTCGACAACGATGCCCTGAGTATGGGGACGTATTTAGTTGCCGATATGGCGTTGCTACGTACCTTGTCCTCACACGCCGGTATCGCTGACATTCTGTGTGGGTTTTTAACGCAAGCGGAGCGCCAGCAGATTCGCAATGTGTTACCACCTGCACTGACATTGACCAAAACACAGGCCACACAGTTAGGGCCGCTCACCCGTGCTTTCCATCTTAATTTGCTTGCCATGGGATTACTGGCTTTTGTGGTGGGCCTGTTTATTTTCTACCAAGCGATTTCGCTTTCAATGACACAACGGCAACCGCTGGTGGGGGCGCTACGCCAACTCGGTGTTGATGGACGTCAACTCTCTGGGGTTATGCTTGCTGAGATTCTCGCATGGGTTGTGCTTGGCGTGATGAGTGGCAATGTGCTGGGCTTGATGCTAGCCAATCAATTACTCCCTGCCGTCGCTACCACCTTGTCTGACTTGTATGGCGCTGATATTGACTTGGTGATGCATTGGCAATGGCAATGGGGATTGGCGAGTCTGTTGCTCGCGATCTTAGGGGCGATGATGGCATCAGCCTGGCCGCTGGTGCGTTTACTTAACACATCGCCGGGGCGTTTATCTCAAAGAATGACACTAATTCGAGGGACACACCAAGAGTATGCGGTGCAAGCGATCATCGCGATACTATTGGGTGTAACAGCTTGGGGCGTGTCTTACTGGGAAAGTAGCCAATGGCAAGGCTTTACGCTGATCGCATTAACCATGTTAAGTGCTGCCCTAGCGTTGCCCTATGCCTGTGGCTGGTTGTTTCATACCTTAGCGCGCGGCTATGCGGGCGCACGTTGGCGTTGGTTCTTTACCGATGCGGCGGCCAGTTTAAGCTACCGAGGTGTCGCCGCGATGGCCTTTATGCTTGCTGTTTCTGCGCATATAGGTATGGAAACCATGGTGGGGAGCTTTCGCACCAGCACCGAAACTTGGCTGCAGCAACGGTTAGCCGCGGATGTGTATGTTCGACCCGGCAATGCTTTGCTACCCAGAATCGAATCCTGGCTTGAGCAACAAGAAGACGTGTCGCAATTTTGGGCCACTTATCGACGTGAGTTGGTCGCGCCCCAAGGACGCCTTGAGGTGTTATCGGTTGGTGATCGAGCGCTAGAAAAGCAATCGTTAGCCGTCAAATCGGCCCAACCCCAATATTGGTCGCAATTACACCAGCAACGAGCGGTACTGTTAAGTGAATCGCTCGCCGCTAAATTTGACGTAAGTGTTGGTGAAATGGTTAATCTGCCCGCACCGATGGGCGAACGCTGGCACGTGGCAGGGATCTATTACGATTACGGTAATCCTTACGGACAGTTGGTGGTTTCAACGCATAGTGAGGCGGGCGAATGGCTAGCACAAGGACGTCCATCGTTGGCGGTGGTACTCGATAAAGAAGCTCCAAGTGATCATTTTGTTGATCAAATGAATACACGGTTTAGCCTGAGCAATGGTCAGGTGCAAAATCAAGCCGACATTATGCGTTATGCCATGCGCATTTTTGATCGAACGTTTACTGTCACCGAAAGCTTGTGTGTGCTGATGTTGTTCGTGGCGATTAGTGGCTTGTTTATCGCAACGTTAGCCACGGAGCTATCGCGGCAACGCCAGTATAGCTTGTTGCGTTATTTGGGCCTATCAGGGCGAGAGCTCATTGCTCTGGGGGGCGGGCAATTGGTGATCCTTGGGTTAGTCAGTGCCCTTATCGCGATCCCGCTTGGCTTGGTGTTGGCGGGCATGTTAATTCATGTTGTTCTCAAAGCGTCCTTTGGTTGGACAATGACTATGAATCTTTTCCCAATGACATATGCAACGACCATTAGCCTTTCAATGCTCGCCTTGATGGTGGCCGGAGCGTGGCCGGTTTACCGTATGCTTAAGCGGACAGCCGCCGCGTCGTTACGTGATGCGCAGTAGGAGAGTCGCCGTGAGATCAAGTCAGCGAAAGTTAAGCCCTATTGGCCGTGTAGTGTTTGGCTTAATCGGAGTGATGGTGTTGGGGGGCTTGATTGGGTTGGGAAAACAGCCTTCATCGTCGACCGACTTAGCGGATGGCTTTGATGTGTTTGGCCAACAAGATGGCTTCGCCGCTGTTACGCCTGATTATACACCTCTTTATCCGCAGGATATGGCCTCTCATCCTGCATTTGCCACGGAATGGTGGTATTTGACAGCCACACTGACGGATAATGCGGGACAAGAATACGGTGTGCAATGGACCCTATTTCGCCGTGCGCTGAGTCCTCGCCACCAAACAGGATGGGCAAATCAGCAGCTTTATATGGCGCATGTTGCTATTACGCGTGCCGATCAACAGTGGGAAGCCGAGCGTTTTGCCCGTGGTGGTATTGGTCAGACTGGCGTGACACTGTCACCATTTCAGGCTTGGCTGGATGATTGGCAATGGCAGGGGGGCGATCAACCTTTACCGGCGCAAGTCCGTGCATCATGGTCCGATAAGGATGCAACATTGGGGTTCGCACTCCAGGTGGCTGACGGTGGCTTGCGCGTGAAACAGGGCGAGCAAGGATACAGTATTCGCCATGCCAATGAGCCGTCAGCGTCTTATTACTTTTCTCTGCCACAATTAACCATTGAAGGTCAGCTTACCATCGACGGTGAGACAATACCCGTTTCGGGAAAAGGGTGGTTCGATAAAGAATGGTCTAGCGGTGCGATGGCATCGGATCAAAGCGGATGGGATTGGTTCGGGCTTAATTTAGACGATGGTCGCGCGTTAATGGTCACCCAAATCCGAGGCAGTCAGCCTTTTATGTTTGGCTCATTAACGTATCCAAATGGGCGCATTGTGGCCTTAGCGCAATCGGATATTCGGATGCTACCTATTAGCCATGCCAAAATGCGCGAGGGGAGCAGTTTGCCGATAGCCTGGCAGATACAAGTACCAGACGAAGGGATTAACATCACTACGCAGCCACTCAATGCGCAAAGTTGGATGGCGCTGAGTGTGCCGTATTGGGAAGGGCCAGTGCGCGTGCAAGGAAGCGCAACAGGCCGCGGGTTTATGGAAGCGACGGGCTATTAATTGAGGCCAACCCAGGCCTGGGTTTGATGTGGGCGCCATATTGGCTGACGCTCGACGGTAATCACGCCAGGCTGGTTATCGCCTTGAGCGGCAGACACCGCAAGGCTTAAGGCAGCATCGCTGATCGCTTCAAATTGCTGCGGCAAAGACTGCACACCAAAAGGCAGAAAGTCTAAGATACGGCTATCACCAAAAGTGGCGAAATACAGGGCTGTGGGAGCGATACCGGTCTGACGAATCGCATCCAGCACACCCTCGCAAAGGGTAAACGATGTCGTTAAAAGCGCATCGGGTAAATCCCCAGCGTCTATCCATTCGGTCATTAATCGCTGTCCTTCTGAACGGCTAAAGGCATTGCCATAGCGTACTTGTCCCTCGACGTGCTGTGCGTGTAATGCCTGAAAAAAACCTTGCTCACGATCTTGAGATATCGCCAGAGCCGGTACTGCACCGATTAACCCAGCTTGATAGACATCGGTTGGGCTGATCAAGCGATCCGTCAGCTGATAAGCCCCTTTCGCATCGTCCGTTAAAACGTTGGCAAATTGTGTGGCATCTAAGCCACGGTCAATCGCGATAATCGGGGTGCCTTGCTGCTGTAGTTTCGGATAAAAGGCATTATCGGCCGGTAAACAAGAGGCCACAATTAAGGCATCAATCTTTCTGGATACTAGCGTCTGTGCAACCGTTTTTTCTCGCTCAGGATCGTCGTCTGATCCCGTAATAATCACCTGATAACCCTGATCATGYGCYTTGCGTTCAAAGAGTTTGGCTAACGTTGCATAGCTGGTATTAGCAAGATCCGGAACCACTAAGCCCAGTGTWTGGGTCGTGCCTGCTCGTAATGCCGTCGCKGCGCGGTTAGGTTGATAATTATGTTGCTCGACCACCGCCATCACGCGTTGACGTGTTTGCTCGCTGATCCGGTAACGGTCGGCTTTACCATTAATCACATAACTGGCTGTTGTGCGTGACACCCCAGCAAGGCGGGCTATTTCATCTAGCTTCATAAACGAATCCTTAGTGCGCCGATCGTTATTGATGGCTTTGTGAATGCGATCAAAGTTTGCACATACCCGATCAATAATAGGCTTGCATTATAAGMTAAAACGATTCAGCCTTAAAGCTGAAAGGTTTCAGCTTTGGATGTAAATCGCGTCACCATCACACGAATGTTATTTATTRCGTCGTGTTTCGATAATCGTGGCTAGAATGAATCGACAGTAACGATGAGATTCATTTCATCGATAACGCGGGTAATTGCCGCCAAAAGCTGAAACGATTCAGCYAAATGGTATAGCGAAAGACTGTACACAAAAAAACATTATCAGGGTCTGACGTAACGTGAATGAAGACCAATCCCTGATCCCGATATACYGTCATGACWGCGTGGTCTGGCGTGACAAAAACGATTAACCCGTGCAYTTGGCACTGACCCTTTGCACTTGGCATTGACCCTTTGCACTTGGCATTRAAATAAGAGGAAAGCCCTCATGCTGGCACTTAACGCACAAGATATTCATATGCAGCAACATGCTGCCTCCAAGCAAGACGCGATTAAAGCCATTGCCGGTTTGCTGACGCAAAAAGGACTGGTAGAGGCCGGCTATCAAGACGGCATGTTAGCGCGAGARGCACAAACCAGTACCTAYTTGGGCAGTGGGATTGCCATTCCACACGGCACAACCGATACCCGTGATCAGGTTAAACAAACGGGRGTGCAGGTWTTTCATTTCCCTGATGGTGTGGATTGGGGAGACGGAAATCTTGCTTATGTGGCCATTGGTATTGCCGCTAAGTCTGATGAGCACCTTAGTATTCTACGCCAGTTAACCCGTGTGCTATCTCAAGAGGGCGTTGMGGAAGCATTGCAAAAGGTTGAGCGTGCTGAAGAGGTCGTTGCGATCCTCAATGGTGAAACAACCGGCGCACAAAGCCTAACCTTTAAACCAGAGATGATACTGAGCGGCTTTCCAGCTTCAGACATGACTACCCTCCAAGCGGTGGGAGCCGGCCTGCTCAAAAACCATCATTGTATCAATCACGAGGGCGTGAGCCAGTTAGTGGCAGGCAATCCTATTCATYTGGGTCAAGGGCATTGGCTGCTTGGGGTTAATCAAGGCGTTGAACAAACAGGCGTATCCGTTGTGATGCCAGCAACRTCATTGACGCATCACGCGCAGTCTGTCAATGCACTTTGGTGCATAKCAGCGAATAATGCGGCCCATCTTCCTGTCTTGAAAACCTTAACGCAGTGGAAAGCCGACGCTCAATTGGCGACCTGTATTGACCTCTCGCCACAGGCGCTGGTTAACGCATGCATTCCCCAGACGTCAACAGGGGCATCGCCAGCGGCGGCGTCGACCGATGAACGTCAAAAAGCGACCGATAAAGCGATTCAAGAAGGTGAAAACGGTACGTTTACCATCACCAATACGCATGGTTTGCATGCACGTCCAGGGGCAATGTTGGTCAACACCGCGAAAAAATTTGATGCGGATATTCAAGTTGCCAATGCGTCGACYCAATCAGACTCGGTCAATGCGAAGAGCTTGATGAAAGTGATTGCCTTAGGGGTAAAACATGGTCATCAGTTGCACTTTACCGCGCAAGGTTCGGATGCAGCGCAGGCGATTTCTGCACTCGGGAATGCCATTAAAGACGGATTAGGAGAACACGCATGAGTGCCATCTTAACCGTCACCTTTAATCCAGCTCTTGACATGACAGGAAGTGTCGGGGCATTGCAACCGGGTGATGTCAACTTGGTGCAAAACTACACCCTGCATCCTGCAGGAAAAGGCGTCAATGTTGCACGTGTGTTAAGCGATTTAGGGGCCACTGTGTCGGTCTCTGGCTTTCTCGGTGCAGACAATCAAGACCCATTTTCCCAGCTTTTTGCTGAACACGGCGTTGCCGATCACTTTTTGCGCGTGCCAGGGGTAAGCCGTACCAATGTCAAGCTGGTAGAAAATACAGGCCGGGTAACGGATTTAAATTTTCCCGGCATGGCGGTAGACCCGATCCATATTGATGCGTTGACCGAGACCTTGCTCGCACTGGCAGCAAGCCATGAATGGATCATATTGGCGGGCAGTTTACCGCCAGGTGTCACCACTGAACAGCTGGTGATGTGGATTAGCACCTTGCGAGAAGCGGGCAAAAAAGTGGTCGTCGACACCAGTCAACACGCGCTTCGTGCTGCCATTGATGCAACGCCTTGGTTGGTTAAGCCCAATGAAGCGGAGTTAGCACAGTGTCTTAATGAATCTATCAGTAATGAGCAATCTGTTTTATTAGCGCGTGGTGAACAGCTCTTTAACCAAGGGATCGCTAACGTGGTCATTTCGCGTGGGGTCGATGGGGTATTGTGGCGCGATCATCAAGGCTGGTTAAAAGCCGTAGCGCCGGCCCAGCAGGTGGTGAGTACCGTTGGTGCGGGGGACTCCTTGGTCGCGGGTCTGGTCTCTGGCTGTCAAGCTGGGCTGAGTAAAGAAACGGCACTTCGCCAAGCCGTTGCCATATCGGCGCTTGCCGTCACTCAAGTGGGAGTGGGTGTGAGCAATCATGAAAACGTGAATCAATTATCCGAACAAATCAGCGTGTCGCCTGTTGAGTTGTCAGTGCATGCGCAATAAAAACCAATCCATAAGTGGGGTAGAAGGTATGAATCTGGTCATTGTTACGGCATGCCCTAGTGGTGTCGCCAATACTGTTATTGCGGCGGGGCTTCTCGAACAAGCCGTCGATGCAAAAGGATGGACGGCACAAATAGAGTGTCAGTCGAGTGTTCAATCGACAAAAGTATTGTCAGCTGCAGAGATAGAACACGCCGATCGCGTGCTGCTCGTTGGCGATCCGAAAGAGACGGCGCGCTTTAATGGTAAACCTGTTTACCAAGCAAGCCTTGATGAAGTCATGATGGACGCACAGGCCGTGTTGACAGCGGTATCGAATCAGGCCCAGCCTTATGAGGCTTCCGTATCCAGTGAAAGTGGTGAGGAACAACCGGTTCGTATTGTCGGGATCACGGCTTGTCCGACGGGCGTTGCCCATACCTTCATGGCCGCTGAAGCGATTGAAGAAGCCGCGAAGGCGAAAGGGTATCAGGTTAAGATCGAGACACGTGGCTCGGTGGGGGCAAAAAATAACTTAACTGACCAAGACATTGAACAAGCGGATCTTGTCTTTATCGCGGCGGATATTGAGGTCGATCTCAGTCGCTTTGCCGGTAAACGTTTATATAAAACCAGTACCGGGAGCGCGTTGAAAAAAGCGGCACAAAGTTTGGATGATGCTTTGGCGAACGCCCATGTTCACCAAGCCGGACAAACCAATACCGCGAATAGCGCTGCAAACCAAGGTGAACGGAGTGGTGTTTATAAACACCTTATGACCGGGGTGTCACACATGTTGCCTTTGGTTGTGGCCGGGGGGCTAGCCATTGCGCTCTCGTTTGTGTTTGGTATTGAGGCGTTTAAAGAAGAAGGGACGCTTGCAGCGGCCTTAATGGAAATTGGCGGTGGTAGCGCGTTTGCGCTGATGGTCCCGGTACTGGCGGGCTTTATTGCCTTTTCTATCGCGGATCGTCCGGGCCTGGCACCCGGGCTTATCGGGGGTATGCTTGCAGCCTCAACAGGCGCGGGCTTCTTAGGGGGGATTCTGGCTGGTTTCATTGCTGGTTACAGCGCTAAATTCGTTGCGGACAAAGTCAGCTTACCGGCTTCAATGGAGGCGCTCAAACCCATATTGGTGATCCCGTTATTGGCCAGTTTATTTACCGGTTTGGTGATGATCTATGTGGTAGGTGGCCCCGTTTCGGTGGCGATGGAAAGTTTAACAACCTTCTTGCAAAGCATGAATTCAACCAATGCCGTCATCTTAGGCGTGTTACTCGGCGCCATGATGTGCTTTGATCTCGGTGGCCCGGTGAATAAAGCCGCGTATACGTTTGGCGTTGGATTGATTGAAAGTGGTACCTACATGCCAATGGCTGCCATTATGGCTGCAGGCATGGTGCCGGCATTAGGAATGGGTTTATCGACTTTCCTTGCCAAACGCAAGTTTAACGATGCCGAACAAGAAGCAGGTAAAGCGTCATTCGTTTTAGGACTGTGCTTTATTTCAGAAGGCGCGATTCCGTTTGCAGCGAAAGACCCGATGCGTGTTATTCCATCGTGTATTGCCGGTGGCGCATTAACAGGGGCGATCTCAATGTTGATTGGCGCGAAATTAATGGCGCCGCACGGTGGCTTGTTTGTCTTGCTCATCCCAAATGCGATTAGCCCTGTTTTGCTTTATCTCGCCGCCATTACGGCCGGTACCTTGGTGACAGGTTTAATCTATGCGTTGATTAAGCCGGTGAGCCAAGCATCACCATTGACGGCAACCCAGTCGTCTTAGTCAGACCTAAAACGCGCACGTAAAAAAGGCCCTTGATGGGCCTTTTGTTGTTTATGATAACGCTGTGTTGCTTATGATAATGATTCCGGCTGAGGGACCACAGGATAGCGAACCCCCATCATTTGCTCCATACAATGGATGACCTGACAGCTGTATCCAAACTCGTTGTCATACCAAATGTACAGTACGCAGCGATTACCCTCGGCAATCGTCGCCTGGCTATCTACCACGCCAGCAAAGCGAGATCCAATTAAATCACTCGAGACGAGTTCGGTGGATTGGGTATAATCGATTTGGCCTGAAAGCGGCGAGTAGAGCGCGACGTCTTGCAGGTACGCATTGATTTCATCTTTGTTGGTGGCGTGATTGAGGTTGAGGTTTGCAATCGCCATCGAGACATTCGGGGTTGGGACACGCACTGAGTTGCCAGTGAGTTTTCCTTTTAGTTCCGGTAATGCTTTTGCTACCGCGCTTGCTGCGCCCGTCGACGTCAGTACCATGTTGAGTGATGCTGAACGACCACGTCGATCGCCTTTGTGGTAGTTGTCTATTAAGTTTTGATCATTGGTAAACGAATGGACGGTTTCAATATGACCACTATCAATGCCAAATTTATCCTGCATGGCTTTGAGCACTGGGGTAATCGCATTGGTGGTGCAACTGGCGGCGGAGATAATTTTGTCATCGTGACCAATGACATCATGATTGACACCGAACACCACATTTTTAAGCGCGCCCTTACCTGGGGCGGTTAGCAAGACTTTGTCTGTCCCTTTGCTATCAAGATGCTGACCGAGTCCTTCTTCATCACGCCACATCCCCGTATTATCGACCACTAGGGCATGGTGAATGCCATACTGGGTATAGTCGACCTCAGTTGGGTTATTGGCATAAATGACTTGAATGAAATTACCATTGGCGATCAGAGCATTACGGGTCTCATCCACAGTAATGCTGCCATTAAATGGACCGTGCACCGAATCACGACGCAATAAGCTGGCGCGTTTTTCCAAATCGCCTTCTTTGCCACCACGGACCACTATCGCACGTAAACGTAATGGATAGCCTGGCCCACTTTTCTCAACCAGTTGACGTGCGAGTAACCGGCCAATACGGCCAAAACCATAAAGCACCACATCTTTGGGCTCGACGCTGTTGCCAGTGCCGATTAAGTGATTCAATTGGCTATGAAGAAAATCAGTAATCCCATGCTCACTGTCATGTGATTGCCAGTACGTCCACGCCAGCTGGCCAATATCAATTTTACTCGGGGCCAGGTCGAGTTCGGCCATCGCTTCGATTAAAGAGAGGGTTTGGCTCGGGGCTAATGTGCCGCCAGTGTAACGACGTGCGACGCGGTGAGCTTTAATAATATCAATGGTACTAGCGTTGATAAGCTGACGGCCAAAGAGTTGGATCTCTACGCCTTTTTGGCGATAGAGCTGGCTCAGCAGCGGATACATGGTTTCAGAGTGAGTTTGACTGGTTTGCCAGTCGAGTAGGTAGTGTTCTGGACTCATGAATCGACCTTTTCACGAATGATTGTGGGTGGGCAGGGTGCCCAGTAGGATAATGGACTGATCATTGCCAGCCTTATTATTTTGTTGCGCAGTCTAAATGACCCAGAATTATTCACCTACTAAAWATAAGTCCTAAAATTCAACCACTCATAGACGATTATGAGCGATAAGAACGAGTAATAGAGCGGGAGGGTTGTGATCAATATGGTAACTTATATGAAACAAAAGCGATGAATTCAATATTATTGTGAGCGGGAAAAGATGAAATGTTATTTTGTTTTTTGTCGAAAATTAAGTGGATAAAACACAAAAAAGTCGCGAACAAGCAACAATAACGGCTACTTGTTCACGAATTGAGGCGTAACTCGCTGATTTTTAGGTTCGATGTTAATTTATATGGGCGTTCGTGCTCAGATCCCGAGTTCATCTAACAAGTCGTTACTGCCATTGTCTTTCTTTTCATTTTTATCGTTAGATTTTCCTTCCAGCTGACGCACGGTTTCTGCCTCTAAAATAGAATCCGGGTCGACTTCTTCGCCTTCTTCAAAATCTTGCAGCTGAATGAATTCAGTGCGTTCCATCGCGAGTTCTAGATAAAAAATATGATTATTTTCGGTGGTAAAGCTGACCCGGCGCGCTTGAGGTTTATCAATATTGCTGTCGACAGACACGGAAATATTTTTGTTCACCGCCATCATCTTCGGCTGGTTTTGCGAGATAGACGTCTGAATTGAGCGCTTAATCTTGCCTGTGAAGTCACCGATGATTTGGTTCATCAGCTCGCCAAGTACATCACCGACTTCATCCGCTGTATGTTGAGTGGCAAGCTCTTCTTCGGGGATCCCCATATGCTGCATATAGTTGCGATAAATCTCTAACGCCGCTTGAGAGGAGAAGTTGATCACGACGAGTCCCGAAAAGCCGCCATCAAATAATACAAAGCACCCGATATCCGGCTTAAGACTGGTTTTGACTATTTTTTGCACCATTGCGGCATGATGTACAGGAGAGTCCGTGGCTTTGGTTAACACTGCTGTGGCAGATTGACACAGTTTGAGCAGGATGTCCTCGGAGGTGACAACTTTGGTTTTTCTCATTATTCACTACCGTTTTGGTTGCTGATGTTTACCTTGAGTGTGGCACCGGCACGCGAGGTTTGTACACCGATTTTCTAGATATTCGGATAAGGGATCACACCGATTCATTATTTTTGATGTTGGACACATTAAGTCTCAAGCGTGTCGAGCGCATGAGTCAGACGTATGATCGCCGTTTGCATCTGCGCTAACGCTTTGACAAGTGCTTGTGTGTCCTGTGTGTTGGCAGCATGTTCGGCGTCAAGGCACGCTTGATGCAATTCTGTTGCGCCAATACTGCCTGTCGCGGACTTCTGTTTATGTGCTGTGTCTTTGATATCTTGCCAATCTGTAAACGGCGGCGCTAACTGGCTCAGCGTGTTGATGCTCGGTAAACTGCGCCGGCGAAATATCGCAATGATATCAAGATAAGCGTGTTTCTGGCCGGCATAGAGTCGTTCGATAACACTTAAATCTAAAATGGTTGGCGAGATCTCGTGTTGCACAGAGGGGGTAGACGTTTCCTCTTGCGCTTTGTCGGCGGTTGAATGGGAACCTTGGTGAAACCAGTGACTTAAGCGGCTTTCGAGCTGCTCTAACTCAATGGGCTTGGTGATATAATCATCCATACCCGCTGCAAAACAACGTGCGTCTTCWCCACTGAGTGCATTGGCAGTAATAGCGATAATAGGGACGTATCCCGTGGATGACTGCTGCTCTCTCAATGCGGCTGCGAGTGCATAACCATCTTTATTGGGCATATGGCAGTCTGTTAAGACCAGATCAAAGCGCGTGCTTTGATAAGCCTGCAATGCTTGCTCACCATCATCAACCATCACAACGTGATAACCGAGATAATGGAGCTGTTGTGTCAAAACGCGTTGATTAGTGGGGTTGTCTTCGGCAACCAGTATATGTCCACGTATCGATTTGCCATGGCGCTCTCTTGCTTGCATATCGGGGATAATATTTAGCTCGAGAGATTCCCCCAACATGCTAACCTCTGGGCTGTCTAAGCCTAAACACACACGGATCCCATGCACTAAGCGGCGATAAGTGAGCGGTGAGGCAAAAAGCTCGACCAGGTATTTGTTAGGATGGGTATTCAGTGACAGCTTCTCTCGTAGCGCAATGATGTGTTTCACCCCAAGCGCATCAAAACGCGTCTCGTCACTTGTGTCCTGAGTGATCAAGAGAACATGTCTGGCAGCGACAAGCGCAGGCGTGCTTGATGCCTCCTTTTGTAGGATAAGCGTCTCGTTTGGATTAGCTGTCGCATGTGCAATACCTAAATGATTGAGATAGAGGTTGATGGCGTGTTTTAGCTCGCCGTCGGGTAAATCAAGGTAAATAAACAGTGTGTCGATATCGTCACGACTAAGTGGCGCAGGATGAGGTGCACCCAATCTGTCAGTGGTGTAACTTAAGCGAACTTGAAATTCGGTTCCTTTATCCTGTTCACTCTCAACCGTTATCTCACCATCGAGTAAATCGATAATATTTTTACAAATCGCCAAGCCGAGTCCGGACCCACCATACTCACGCGTAGTGGATGATTCTGCTTGGTTAAAGGGTTGAAATATGGTGTCTAATTTGTCGGGGCTGATGCCTATACCATTATCCGCTATTGTGACGTTCAATCCTGTTTTTTCCGGTGTGCCTGTGTCGAACGGTGTGATTTTGACATCGACTTTTCCCAGCTTGTCACGGTGACTGCCAGAAAACTTAATTGCATTGCCCACAAGGTTATAAAGGACCTGTTTAAGCCGGTTAGGATCGCCAATCAGTGAGTCAGGCAGTTCAGGATTAATAAATAGTGACAATGTCACATTTTGTTTTTTGGCATTGTGGCTCACCGTGTCCATCACTTGATCAACCGTTTCAGAGAGAGAAAAGGTAACCTGCTCCAGCTGCAGTTTTCCTGATTCGGTGCGGGAGAAATCAAGAATATCGTTAATAATCGAAAGCAATGAAAGGGCTGATTCTCTTACTGTGCTCAGCAACCCGTGTTGGGATTGGGTTAGCGAAGAGCGACGCAGTAGATCCAACATCCCGATGACCCCGTTCATGGGGGTGCGTATTTCATGGCTCATGGTGGCAAGAAACTGCGCTTTAACCCGAGATGCACTTTCAGCTCGTTCCTTTTCTGCTATCAACTGCTCACGTGCTTGGTTGCGCGAGATAATGTGGGCTCGGAATATCACTAAGCTCTGCGCAATCTTTCCGACTTCATCGGTTCTATCTTGAAAATGACTAGACGGTGGTGTCATGTCACCCGCGACCAGTCGCTGCATCGAATCTGCCAGCGCGGCGATTGGCTGAGTAAAAGACTGATAAATATAAAAATACATGCCGCTACTGACAAACAAAATAAATAACAATAAATAGCCAAGATTCAATTGATTGGAATGAAGAATAGATTGTAAGTCGGTCATTGAGCGGGTAACTTCATTACCTGTGCCTTGTGCAAAACGGGAAAGTGCATTCTCTAGCGCATGATACTCATGATCGCTGAGCGTGCGAACTGCCTTCATGGCAGCGACTTTGGCGTTCGGTTGGTAATTGTTAAAAATGGCAATACCGCTGCGCTTAAAGCTAGTAAAGTGATTGTTTAATCGCGCAATTTTTTTGAGTGAGGCAGGGTCATTAAGCTCGAACTGTGTTAATGACAAATATTGCTCAAAGGTAACCATATCTTCCATAAAGTATTGACGGCTACTCGTGCGACCTTCTAAATACTGATTTAGCTCGGTAAGCATATCGCCGTTTTCATCGACGAGCTCGTCGAGGTATTGTAATACCGCTAAGTTGTCGGGTTGCTTTAACTCCTGGGTGGCTTTGAGTTCGGCAACGAGGTTATCAATTGGGCGAGCGACATCAATGGATAATCGCATCAATTGCTTGCGTGCCCATTGCTCAGCCACAGGATCAAACTCGGTTAATACTTTTTGATGTGCGATGCGTTGAAAGCGTTCGTAGAGTTGACTGACTTTTTCGAGTTGTTGTTTTTCATCGGGTTTGATGGTTTTTAGTTCTTTTAGCGCGTTTTCAAAGTCTTGTTGATTCTCTAGAAACACCGATAGCGATTCGTGCCGTCCCATGACATATTTAAGCATGCTAGCATTCATGTCGCTCACCGAACGCAGCATCTGCATCGTAATAATGGCGCTAGGAATTTCGTGATGGGTAGCGCGCTCTACATCACGATTGACACGCTCTTGCATGATATAGCTTGAAACCGACAATCCGAGCACCATCAGCGTGATAAACGTCATGATTAATCCGATTTTGCTGACAATGCTCTTACTAAATGGGCGCGGACGGTTTACCTTCATGGTTTTTTCCTACATCCTTGTGAGCGATTGATTCGGGCGTATCCGTGAAAACAGCTCAGTGTGTGGTTTATTTTCATCACTGCAAACCAAAGCTATACTGCAAAGAAGAGTGGGTCAGCAGTTTGCATGAGTAAAGTGTGTCATGGATAAGCAAGAAAGGCTTACCGTTCACAGTTTTGCCACTGTATGTACATGATCAATAAGCCAGTACGTGTTATTGCGCATGCTATCTTATACTATAGAGCGTGTGGAATCGTATATAAGGTGCATCGAATAGTACAAGATGCATCGAATCGTATATCGTATAAGGTGCATGGAAACAGTATAAAGCACGTGATGTGCTGTGAAGCGTGACTCGCTTTCTAATTTTGTCCTCTGGGGGCGCACATCGCGGATGTTCGCGATACAATAGCGATATATGAACAGTCTAAGGACAAGTAACCATGGTAGTAGATTCAGACGGGTATCAGGCACTGATCGAGCACTTTGCGTTCAATCTCACCGTCTTTGAGCAACCCGGTGAAGCCATTGGCGATGAAACCATTGCAGATATCGTGCACGATCTCGTCGCCTCTAACATCATGACCATTTGTGAGCAAAACCCTGGGCTCTCATCCGCGTTAAGGTTTACCATACTCCGTGAAGCCGATCGTGTGGTTGAAGATATGGAAGAAGTCTTAGCCGGGCAATGGGAGCAACCTGTCACGGCAGAACAAGTGGGCTTTTTAGAAGAGTATGTGGCGCTAGTCAAAAATTCATTTGATGGCGCCATGGTTGAATTTCGTTAGTACTCAGCCACTAATAACCTAGATACTTTGATGTCAAAAATAGCGATGTCAAAAATAGAGCAGAATCACGCGATTCAGCGCCTTTATAAAGCACGCCTCTCGCGTGCTACCCGCCCTTATCTAGCCCGTGGTGCCGGGGTTGATCGTTGTCAGCAGTGCATGCTAGTTCGTCATTATTGTATCTGCGCCCACCGAACGGCTCACAAGACACACGCCGCTTTTATGCTGCTGATGTATGACGATGAGGTCTTGAAGCCAAGCAATACCGGCCGGCTGATTGCTGACTGTATCGCCGATACCTATGCGTTTATTTGGTCACGAACAGAGCCGGACCCTGAGATGTTAGCGCTTCTGTCCCATCCCGATTATCAACCTTTTGTGGTTTTCCCGTCTCAATACACGACGCCTGAGCGTGTCGTGAGTGTCCCGACTGTAGGCGTGTCAGGTAAACGTCCGCTGTTGATTATTATCGATGGAACCTGGCGAGAAGCGAAAAAGATTTTCAGAAAGAGCCCTTGGCTTGATCGTTTTCCGGTTTTAAGTATTCAACCTCAGGCATTATCACGCTATCAAGTGCGTGATGCTCACGGCGAGAATCAGCTTGCAACAGCAGAAGTGGCTGCAGAGGCACTGTTCGCAAATCAAGAGCAAATGGCAGCCGCATATTTGAATCAATGGTTTGATGTATTTAGCGAGCGCTATATGGCAGGTAAACGACAAAAGGCGTTGCCAGAGCGAGACGCGTTGTCCCTGCTTCTTCATCGCCAGGCTCAATGTGATACACACGAAAATGCCGATGGCTAACGTTTGGTTAAAAAACTACGAAACTTGGCCAGAATCACGGACTTGAGGTTATTTTGGGTGGATAATCTGGTTATATAACGACAAACAAACACGAAGGTGATTCAGCCATGTATTACGGCTTTGATGTGGGCGGCACAAAAATTGAGTTCGGCGCGTTTGACAAACAACTTAATCGTATTGCGACCGAACGTCATCCAACCCCCACGCAGGATTATGCGGCGTTGGTTGAAACCATCGTCCAATTGGTAGAAAAATACGATGTTAAATGGGGAGGGCAGGGAACCATTGGTATTGGTGTTCCTGGCTCACAAGCAGAAGATGGAACGGTTTTAACCGTTAATGTGCCTGCAGCCAATGGACAATCGTTACGTGCAGATTTAGAAGCACGCCTTGGTAGAGAAGTCCGTATCAGTAATGATGCTAACTGTTTCGCGTTATCGGAAGCCTGGGATGAGCAAGCGCAGTCGGCGAAAACAGTATTGGGTTTAATTCTTGGCACTGGCTTTGGTGGTGGTTTAGTCATTAACGGTAAGGTGATTAATGGTAAAAACCAGATGGCTGGCGAGGTTGGTCACATGCGGATGCCGATTGATGCTTGGTTGCGTCTTGGTGATCACCCACCGATGTTTGATTGTGGATGTGGCAACAAAGGATGCTTAGATAATTACCTATCAGGGCGCGGATTCGAACAATTGTATGGCCACTTTTATCAACCTCTATCAGCGATTGAAATTATCGAAAACTACCGAGCGGGTGAATCCGATGCAGTGGCATTTGTCGCGTGCTTTTTTGATGTGTTGGCAATGTCTTTAGGCGGTATTTTAACTGCGTTCGATCCTGACATGGTTGTGCTTGGCGGCGGCTTATCTAATTTTGATGAACTTTATGACGCCATTCCCGAGCGCTTACCTCAGCATTTACTGTCAGCGGCAAATGCGCCTGATATAGTCAAAGCACAGCATGGCGATGCGGGCGGAGTGCGTGGCGCGGCATTCTTGCATTTAACCTAATGCCTCACTGAAACCCTGCTAAGAAAAAGCCGACATCTTGATTGTCGGCTTTTTGGATCTTAGCTTTCTCGCGTTGCTACTTATTCGACTTTTGACAGTGATTAATTGCGTCGTCTAATAGCTCGAGTGCCGTTTTATCGGTGGGTGGTAGGTCTGCATTTGATTGCGCGATAGGTGTGGTTCGCTCACCCCAGCGAATCAGTCCTGCGCCCCAGGTAAGTCCAGCGCCAAATGCCGCAGTGAGCAATTGACTGTGCGACTTGACGACGCCTTGTTCTACCGCTTCGCACAAGGCGATAGGAATTGTAGCGGCAGACGTATTACCGTAATGTTGGATATTGATAAATGCTTTATCCAGTTCAATACCGGCATGCTCACACAAGGTTTCAATAATCCGTTTATTCGCCTGATGAGGAACAACAAGATCGATGTCGTCGGCGTTAAGTTGATTGCGGGCAAGCACTTGATTTGCCGCAGAGCCCATACCTTTGACCGCGCGTTTAAAAATATCGCGACCGATAAAGTCAAACGAAAAACGCCCATTGTCGGGATCAAAACGGTCCATAGCGGTGCCAAATGCCGGGATGGCTAATACGTCTCTTCCTGCTGAATCACATCCGAGTTGCGCATCTAACAAGCCTACTTCTTGATCGCTTTTGCTCACCACGACTGCCCCCGCTCCGTCACCGAATAACACGGCGGTATCGCGTTTGCTCCAATCCAAGTACCAAGTAAGGTGTTCTGCACCAATAATCAGTGCGTGCTGGTAATGGCCGGCTTGCAACATTTTGGTGGCCGTTTCTAATCCATAAAGGAATCCAGTACAGGCGGCATTCATATCGAAAGCGGCTGCACGTAGGGCGCCAATATTTCCTTGAACCTTTGAAGCGATGTTAGGAATTAAGGTATCTGGAGAGCATGTCGCGACAATCAATAAGTCTAACTGGCTCGCATCGATACCTGCAGCCGCCAGGGCTCGATGGGCAGCAACGGTTGCTAAGTCCGAGGTTTCTACATGACTCACTCGACGCGCCTCGATACCAGTGCGCGAGCGGATCCATTCATCATTGGTTTCTAAGATGGTGCTGAGGTCATCATTACTCAACACAGCAGGCGGGAGACATTTACCCCAGCCAGTAATTTCTGCAAATGCCATAGTCGTTTACGGGTTATTAAGCGTTGCGCTAGTGTAAACCTGAAACTCAATTGAAACAATTTTGATAGACGAGAAGACGCGAAAAACACTACCTGGCGCAAATGCCAGGTAGTGAGCGAGATTACCAGAATAAACGGGTAAAAATGGCAAGAACCACAATACAAACAAGGTTTAAGTACATGCCAACCCGCATCATATCACGTTGTTCAATATGCCCAGATCCAAACACAATAGCGTTAGGAGGGGTGGCAACGGGAAGCATAAAGGCACAGGATGCTGCAATGGCAATTAACGCCGATAGTGCCACGGGGGACACGCCTAAGGCTTCAGCAATGGTCGCGAAGACGGGAACTAACAGTGCGGCGCTGGCGGTGTTACTGGCAAACTCTGTGAGGAATATAACAAACGCGACGACACCAAGCATGGTAAAGAACAAACCGGAGCCGGTCAGCGCGCTACTGAGGTGATTCGCCAAGAATACACTGGTGCCTGTTTCTTTGAGTACGTTGCTTAAGCAAATACCGCCACCGAACAATAATAGAACGCCCCAATCTGCGGTTTTTTCCACTTCCTTCCACTTTACCACTCGGGTAGCACCCAGTAGTACGATCGCAGATAGCGCGACGATCGAGTCAAATTTACTGAGACCACCGAGCATGGCATTTAAGGGTTTACTGAAGATCCACGCCGACACCGTAAGCGCAAAGATAGCAATGGTGGTTAAACGTGGCGTGGTCCATTCAAAGCCGCGTTTGTCGGCATCAAAGCTGTAGTTAAGATTCGGTTTGGTTAAAAAATACAACACAACAACAGCCACTGGCAGTAGTATAAGCGTGACAGGCAGTCCGAGCTTCATCCAGTCTGCGAAACTCAACCCAGCTTCTGCAGCAGCGATGGCATTTGGTGGGCTACCGACAATGGTCGCGATGCCACCGATACTGGCACAGTAAGCAATCCCTAACAGAACGAAAACATAGGTGCCATGATCTTTTTGATTATTCACCTTATGTAAGATACCGAGTACCAAAGGAAGCATCATTGCTGTCGTGGCTGTATTACTGATCCACATCGATAGACCGGCAGTGACACCAAAGAGCATCATCACTGCCACTGACATTTTTCCTTGGGCGATGGTTAATACTTTATTGGCAATCGCTTTATCGAGCCCTTGAGCTTGCAATGCTGCCGCTAATGCAAACCCACCTAGAAACAGAAAGATAATAGGGTTAGCAAAGTTTGACAACGCCGCCGGTGTTTCAAACACACCGAGACCCACTGCCATGATCGGCACCAGTATCGCTGTTATGCTGACATGAATGGCTTCGGTGAGCCAAAGCACGGCGATAAAGACCAGTAAGCTGAGGCCAGTTGTTACGTCGGCGGTAAAAGGTAAGCTCTGATATAAAAAGAAAAACAGCGCAATATCAGCCAATAAAATCCAGGCTTTTCGGTCGAGCTTTCTGGGGTGTAAATAAAGGGATTGCAAGTTCATAGGGCGTCCTTTTACAAACGTTATCAGGTATTGTACGCATTTATAATATTTGTGTTATTCGCTTGATAACGGGGATTTATAAGCAAAAACAAGCCACAACAGATTACCAAGCGATGGCTAATATACGCTTTATTGGTCAGGGTGTTAATCGATTACAGGCAGGTTTTTAAACAAATAATTAAAACAATGTAAAAATTGTGATTCGGACAGCATCGATAGTAAAACGCCGAGTCATAACGTCAGAAGGGGGTTATCGGTTTGAGAGGCCATCTATCGGTGCTTTAGGTCCGGTGAATTTTGGCTTCACATTAAGAATAAAACTGTCTAGTACCGCTTTAGTGCGTGCCAGTATTTCTCTGGCGCGGATCTTGGTACCGGCCCAGCCTCTAGGGCTTGGTACCGCGTAACAGATAGCGTCGATATTGTTAACATCCGCGAGAAATAGCGCACGTTCGCAATGAAATTGCTGCGTGATGACGGTAAAACGCGGAAGGCTAAAAACCGTCTTGGCGCGAACAACGGAATCGAGTGTCCGAAACCCCGCATAATCAAGATGGATCGCTTCTTCTGCGATGCCCGCCTCGCGTAAATCTCGTTTCATCGTCCAGGGTTCGTTATACGATCGATGAGCGTTGTCGCCACTAAGGAGCAGGTGGTCAATCTTTCCTGCGTGATAAAGGGCCTCAGCCGCTTCAATGCGATAGGTGTAATAAGGATTTGACGTTTTGCCGATATATTTGCTGGTGCCGAGTACGAGCCCCACTTGTCGTTTGGGCAATACATCGACATCTTTGTAGACACGCCCTTTGGCGTTAAGCGTGATTGCGATATCGCTAGCCGCCATGAGAATAATAGTAAGGGCTATGAGTACAGCCAATGTGATTATCGCCTGACGAACGAGGCGCCGGAGAGCCATGGTGCGTTGTATCCTTTTTTTGACGGACAGCACTCGATAATCGCGGGTGCGGCAAGTAGATGGAATGGTAGCAAAAAAAGCGCCTGAGTAGGCGCTTTTTCTGTCAGTCTTTGGTTAAAATGAGGTGCGTTTGTAAGCTCGGTATTCAGGCGACCAAAAACTCTCCTCGATGCGCTTTTTCAGTGCCTCATCAGAGAGCTCGGCGGCGACGCCTTCAACAATCGCTTCTTTAGCCACCTCAAACGCAATACGTTTTGATACTTGGGTAATATCCTCCAACGGTGGGAGCAGGGCGCCGATCCCTCGCTTCGCCAGAGGAGAGCATTCGGATAGTGCTCGCGATGAGGCCATTAGCATGCCATCGGTAACACGAGAAGCCCGGACGGCTAATACGCCAAGCCCGATGCCTGGAAAAATATAGCTGTTGTTACACTGTGCGATGGGGAAGGTTTTGCCATTATCTAAACGGACGGGCTCAAATGGACTTCCTGTGGCAACTAGCGCTTGACCATCGGTCCAACGCAAAATATCAAATGGCGTCGCCTCGACCCGGCTCGTGGGGTTAGATAAAGGAAAAATAATCGGGCGTGGACAGGTGGCATGCATTTGTTTAATGACATCTTCAGTGAATAACCCTGGTGCCCCCGATACGCCGACGAGCACGGTTGGTTTCGCGTTTCGAACCACGTCTAATAGTGAGATATTGCTATCTTCTAGCTGCCACTCCGCTAGTGCCTCGCTTTTTTGTACCAGCTTTTGCTGGAAGTCGAGCAAGTTTGGCATTGCATCGACTAATAGACCCCAGCGATCGACCATATACACGCGTGAGCGAGCTTGTGCATCTGAAATGCCCTCCGCGACCATTTGTGCAATGATAGCTTCTGCAATACCACAACCGGCAGAGCCCGCGCCTAAAAAGGTGATCCGCTGTTCAGACAACTTGGTGCCAGCCGCTTTACACGCGGAAATTAATGAGCCCACGGTGACTGCTGCGGTCCCTTGAATATCATCATTAAAGCAGCACACCTTATCTTTATAGCGTTCTAGGATTGGCATGGCATTTTTTTGCGCGAAATCTTCAAATTGGATCAATGCTTCAGGCCAGCGGCGCTGTACTGCTTGGATGAACTCTTCAATAAATGCATCGTACTCCTGGCCGCTAATCCGAGTGTGGCGCCATCCCATATACATGGGATCGGAGAGCCGTTGTGGGTTATTGGTTCCTACATCCAGAACAATGGGAAGCGTATAAGCCGGACTGATCCCACCGCACGCGGTATAGAGCGATAGCTTCCCGATAGGGATGCCCATGCCACCGATCCCTTGGTCGCCTAACCCCAGAATCCGTTCTCCATCGGTGACCACTATCACTTTAACATTGTGACGAGACGCATTGTTTAAAACATCATCAATACGTTCGCGATTTGGATAAGAAATAAACAACCCGCGTCCGCGGCGATAAATATTGGAAAAGTTCTCGCACGCCGCCCCAACCGTGGGGGTATAAATGATAGGCATCATTTCGGTGATGTGGTTCGATACCAGTCGATAAAACAGCGTTTCGTTGGTATCTTGAATATTTCTAAGATAGATATGCTTATCGATATCGTTTTCGAAGCGTTGGTATTGCTGATAGGCGCGCTCGGTTTGTTCTTCAATGCTTTCTATCGCGTCTGGCAATAATCCTTCAAGGTTAAAGAACTTACGCTCTTCAACACTGAATGCGCTGCCTTTGTTTAACAGTGGCGTTTCTAGCAGAGCTGGCCCTGCGTAGGGGATGTAAAGAGGACGTTTTTGATTATTCATGAATGATAAGACTCGATGGTTCTTTTCGTTGGGTCGATGACGAATATTGGGCGTTATCATGTGCCTTCATGGCGTTTTTATGTCCTGTGCCGAACGCTTTTTGTGCGTTAGGCGGCGATAGCCCCAAGCGATTTGCAATAAAGGGTAAAGTTTAGGCATGAATGGTGACCTAATTCAACTTTTTTACCTCAATGTGCGGTGTGGGTATGAGCAAAGTTGCGCAAGAGAAGAGCGACACGTCTACACTTTGGCCATAGACCACAATGCAGTGCGGTTTAAACTTGCTACTCAGTGACCGACAGCAATTGATTGAAAGCTAATAATAAATATGTTGGCTGTACACATTTAATGGAAGGTAAAAAGAGGTAGTTCAATGAAGTCACTTATTGCCGCCAGCTTACTGGTTTTTTCGACCACAACTCTCGCTGCTAATTTAAGCGATTTAGATTATATTACTGAGGTGTATCCCCCGTTCAATTATGAAGAGCGTGGTGAGTTAAAAGGGATTGCCGTTGATTTTCTAGAGGCTGCGACTAAGGCGGCGGGTGAGCCAATTAGCCGTGATCAAGTGAAATTGCAACCGTGGGCGCGTGGTTATGCGACCGCGTTGTCTGAACCCAATACGGTCCTTTTTTCAACCACACGCACCGCAGAGCGTGAAGATAAGTTTAAATGGGTTGGGCCCATTACCGATACCAAAGTGGTGGTTTGGGCGCCAAAAAGCAAAGGGATAACAATCAATAACGCGAGTGACTTTGCTGACTACAAAGTTGGCGTGGTGCGAGAAGATGTGGGTCAACACCTATTAGAAACGATGGGCGTTGGCAAGAAATCAATTCGTTTATCCCCTAAACCGGACTTGTTGGCGAAACAATTAGCCGCTGGTCGGATAGATATGTGGGCTTATGAAGAAAATGTGAGTGCGTATATCATGAGCCAGAGCAATATCGATACCAGCCAGTTTGAGGTGGTGCATGTGTTAAACGAATCACAGCTTTATTACAGCCTAAGTAATAACACACCAGACAGCTATGTTGAAAAACTGCAAGCAGGCGTTGACCAGGCGATCATGGATGGCACGCTCGATGAGATAAAAAATAACTACAAGTAGCGCGGGGCATCACAAAGAATAAAAACGGGCGCCTCAGGCGCCCGTTTTTAGATAGTTCGGGGCGTAAGCTGTTAGTCGCGGAAGTTCTCAAACTGAAAAGGTTGCTCAAAATCACTGTCTTTGATCAATTGAATTACAGCCTGTAAATCGTCGCGTTTCTTACCGGTAACACGGACTTGCTCACCTTGAATTTGCGTCTGGACCTTCATCTTGGCATCTTTGATCGCTTTGGTGATCTTTTTCGCCACTGGCGTCTCAATGCCATTTTTGAACTTCACCTGCTGTGAAAAGCTCTTACCGGAATGGACCATTTCCTGAATATCCATCGCGCGTGCATCAACGCCACGCTTGGCCAAATTGCTGCGAAGCATATCCATCATTTGATTCACTTGAAAATCAGCCTCAGCAATCACTTTTACCGCTTCTTTATCCAAGTCAAAATTGGCTTCCACACCACGAAAATCAAACCGTGTTGCCAGTTCACGATTGGCATTATCAACGGCATTTTTGAGTTCCACTTTGTCAATTTCAGACACAATATCAAATGAAGGCATAGTCTCATCCTAGTTGGGGGCATGCTCTGGACATACCCATGTTCAATCAATGGTTATGTATTTTTTCGCGCCATGACAGCGTTGGCAAGTTGAGCCAAAACCTTTTCGGTATCTTCCCAGCCGAGACAAGGATCGGTAATCGACTGACCATAGGTGCGTGAATCGGCACTCCCCATTGCTTGATTACCTTCTTGTAAAAAACTCTCAGCCATAATGCCAGCGATCGCTTGCTCGCCACCATGGATTTGCGCGGCAATGTCTGCACACACCTCCAATTGACGGCGGTGCTGCTTTTGGCAATTACCATGGCTAAAATCAACCACAAGCTTGGTAGGTAAGCCAAAACCTGCCAGCGTGTTCGCGGCTGCCTGTACATCATGCGCGTGATAATTCGGCTGGTGTCCGCCGCGCAAAATAACATGGCCGTCAGGGTTACCGGCAGTGCGATAGATTGTCATGGCGCCATGTTTGTCCGGCGAGCAGAACAAATGCGATTCACGGCTTGCACGAATCGCGTCGACGGCAATAGTAATATTACCATCGGTGCCATTTTTAAACCCAACAGGGCTTGAGAGCGCTGACGCCATCTCGCGATGAATTTGGGATTCAGTAGTTCGAGCGCCGATCGCGCCCCAGCTAATTAGGTCAGCAATATACTGACCGGTAATCATATCGAGAAACTCGGTCGCCGTCGGTAAACCCATTTTATTGATATCGAGCAGTAACTCACGCGCGGTGAATAGCCCCGCACGAATGTCGCCGCTACCGTCGAGGTGGGGATCGTTGATCAAGCCTTTCCAACCGACAACGGTGCGCGGCTTTTCAAAATAGGTGCGCATCACCACCAATAATTGATCTGTGTATTGATCGGCTAGGGTTTTGAGCTTTGCTGCGTAATCACGGGCCGCGGTTGGATCGTGAATCGAGCAAGGGCCGACGATCACGAGTAGTCTAGGATCTCGGCCATTGAGAATATCGCTAATCGCACGTCGTGCGGTGGTTATGTGGTGAGCAACACTGTCAGTAACGGGGTGGGCAGCTTCCACCTCTGCAGGCGTAGGCATGGTATCGACCACACGGGTTCGAAGCTCGTCGGTTTTCAGTGGCATAGAGGACAGCCTTCCTCACATTTTTATCTGTTGCGAAGCCAGTAAGATAGCAAAAAAAGCGGCCTGTGAAAGCATCAATGTGATATCTGTTGGATTTTTTCTTCCAGAGCGGCAAGGTGTCACGCCTACCAACAGGTTACGCGTGACGATAATTGACGGATTGAATGAAGGTTATTATGTTACCCTGTCACTCAAGCCCTGATCAATCTGTGTGTTTAATACTCAGCACTAGGATGAACAACTCAAGGTGAGATCTTTGTCTTCTTCCGCGGGCCGTTGTGCTAGATGGGCCAATGCCGGATGTGCATCAAAGGGATCGGCTAATACAGTGATCAGATCGTGCGTAGGTTGCATGTTACCTTGCTCTGCGGCATCAATGGCTTGCTGAGCCAGAGAGTTACGCAAAATAAATCCAGGGTTTGTTGCTCGCATACGGTCTAGTCGTTCAAGCGAATCAAGATGATGGATACGTTGATGGTAATCGCTTAGCCATTCACTCAAGCTGTCGGTATCGGCAATCATGTCTGAAAACTGACTGAGGCTTGGTGTGGTGAGTAGGGCGTCGTTTTCAATCTCGCTGAGCCGGCGAAAGAAAAGGGTATAATCGACACCTTCGCTCTCAAGCAATGAAAAGAGCGCATTAAATAAATGGCTATCACCCTGCTGTGCGTCCGATAAGCCCAATTTATCACGCATTGCTTTGCTATATGCCACTTGCAAATGATGTTCATAGCCGCCAAGAATGTCGTTGATCACCGCACTGTCGAGCAGTGGCGTGAATGTGTAACCCAATGCGGAGAGGTTCCAAAGTCCAATGGCGGGTTGTTGATTGAAGGCGTAGCGTCCGGTGTGATCCGTGTGATTGCAAATATTGCTGGGATTAAAATCATCTAAAAATGCGTAGGGGCCATAGTCAAAGGTTTGGCCTAGGATCGACATATTGTCGGTATTCATCACGCCATGGTTAAAACCAACGGCTTGCCATTGAGCGATCATTCCAGCGGTGCGCTCGACAATTTCTTGCAGCAATGCCGCATACGGTTGCTCGGCTTTGGCAAGTTCAGGGAAATGACGCGCAATCACATAGTCGGCCAGTGTACGCAGCGCGTCATGTTGTTGGCTAAAAAATAAATACTCAAAATGACCAAAACGGACATGGCTTTCTGCCACCCGCAATAACGTTGCTGCGGTTTCCATTCGCTCACGCATGACAGGCGTGTCGCTCGTGGCCATGGCGAGAGCATGCGTGGTTGGGATGCCAAGTCCGCGCATTGCTGCACTGGCTAAGTATTCACGGAGCGTTGATCGTAGCACGGCCCGACCATCACCATGGCGACTGTAAGGTGTTTTACCGGCCCCTTTTAGGTGCCAATCCCACAGTGTGCCGCTGTTATCACGCCACTCGCCCAGTAATACGCCACGCCCATCGCCGAGCGCGGGATTGTATTGACCAAACTGGTGCCCCGTGTATTTCATGGCGAAAGGTGTGCGGCCGGCCAAGGGTTGCTCTGCCGATAATAACGCGCGAAAGGTATCGCTTTTAATGTCTGCATCGGTTAAGCCGAGTTTTTCCGCCAAGGTGGCGTCATAGGTTAAAATTCGCCCGTTATCTAGCGGCGTTGGTGTAACGGACTTACCGAATGCGCTGCCCAACTGGCTAAAACTAAACCGAATGTGTTCGCCATTAAATACTGCCATGTTTCCCCCTTATTTGCTTTAGCCAGCCTAACAGGGTTACGACGACTAACAAGAGACAGAAAGTAAGGGTATTTTTTCTGCGACGCGTCGGATCAACAACGCATCTTACGTGCAAATTGCGTATACTTGGGGGCATTATTTTTTATCGTGTTGAGACAATGATTAAACTAGGCCAATTTAATACGCTTACTGTGGTCAAACAGGTAGACTTTGGGGTGTTTCTGGATGGAGATGACTACGGCAATATTCTCCTCCCCAAGCGTTATGTACCGCAGAATACTCAGCTTGGCGATGACCTTGATGTGTTTATTTATTTCGATTCTGAAGATGACATCATAGCGACCACCGAAACGCCTTATGTGCAAGTGGGTGAGTTTGCATCCTTGCGTTGTGTTGGGGTGAACTCAGTGGGCGCGTTTGTTGACTGGGGGCTGACTAAAGACTTGCTGGTGCCATTTAGTGAGCAACGCACGCGTATGGAAGAGGGCAAACCGTATGTTGTGCGCGTTTATACTGATAATGCATCAGGGCGCATTGTGGCGAGTCGTAAATTTAACAAGTTTATTAGCGACGCACAGCCCAAAATGCAACAGGGAGATAAAGTCACGGTACTGATCACGGATAACACCGATCTGGGCTATAAGTGTGTGGTCGACAATCAACACTGGGGACTGATTTATCGCGCTGAAGCGTTTGGTAAGTTGTTTATTGGCAAAAAACTCAGCGCCTACGTCAAACATGTACGCGACGATGGCAAAATGGATTTATCGCTACAAAAACCAGGTAAAGCCCGGGTCGATGAGTTAGGCGATAAAATCTTACGTACGCTGGAAAACAAAGACGGCTTCTTACCGCTGAATGATAAAAGTTCGCCTGATGCTATTTTTGCTTTGTTTCGTACGAGCAAGGCGACCTTTAAAAAGACACTGGGGGGCTTGTATAAGCAGCGACAAATCCGGATCGAACACGATGGCATTTACTTAACTAAGTTCGATTAACATGACAAAAAAATGCCCGGTACGTCCTGTTCCGGGCTTAGGGAAAAGGCTCATTAGAGCCCGATGCCAATTTAACTTTGTTTCCTATAGTGTAGTCTGTCATTAGTGGTTTTCCAGCGCGTGAAGAAAATAATTCGGGCGTGGAAATGAAGATAAAAGGGTATCGCGACAGACGCGCGATACCCTGGGGATCATGGCTTGGGAATCCTTGTCCGCCACGCTTTCCATGCGGTTTTCCCTTCATCATGGAGTAAAAAATGCTGTTGATCCTGAGCGATAGGCTGAAGCGGCTTGTCCTCAGGGGTTGAGAAAGCAATCCCGCCTTTTAGCAAACTATCAATGGTACCGCTTTTTAAATCGGCACCGGTTAATCCTATCGAGACATCCACGCCTGATTGATTCCAAAATACAGAGTTCTCGCGTACTAAATAGGCATAGTCGGGAGCAATGTGTAACTCGAATAAAACGCGATCAGCGAGTTCACCCAGTGTTACTTTAGCGACAGTGCCTACTTCTATTTCTCGATACAACACAGGCGTACCTCGGGTCACTGAATGGCGCGCATCGCTTTCTAATATCAAAGTGAGTCCTTGCGGATACTTTGGCGTCTCATGTAGGACAAACTGCTGGGAAAACTCACCTTGGCCGGGCTCGACGGAGATATAAGTTCCAAATAAAGAGTCTAAGTTTTCGGTCTTGGTCAGACTTAGTACGGGTTGCGTCAACCAAAAGTAACTCCCTTGACGCGCCAATGCGCGTTTATATTTCGGGTAGACCCTTGCCTGTATACGCACCTTCTCCTGGCTGAAATCCGGCGACATGTCGATCACTTCACCCACATCGACGCCTTGATAGCGAATCGCACTGCCTACTTTTACCCCATTGGCTCGGTCGACTGTCAGCATAATATCAACACCATATTGGGCTGCGTCTTTTTTGGAAGGGTAGAGCTTCCACTCTCCGTTGCGTTGATTACTGATCCCCGGCATGTCGCCAAACGCGATGCCGCCATTGAGTAGCGAACGGACCGAGCCTGTATTAATTTCAACGCCACGTAAATTGGCTTTGATATCCAGTCCGGATTGGTTCCAAAACACCGTATTGCGATGAATTAAGTGCTTGTAGCGGTTATTGACAGCGATGGCGATGGTGACGCTCTGACCGTTTAATTGGTAACCCTCCACTTGACCGACAATAAAGTTACGATACATCACGGGGCTACCTTCGCTGATACTGGGTAAGCGGTCAGCGACAAGCGTAAAGCGCGTTTGGCCTTGTGCGCTTTGGTTGGCATGTTTTGCTTGAATGGATGACGTGTAAAGCGGATAGGTATCGTTGGCGCCTTTCGCCCCCTCGCTGGTGAAGCTAAGCGCCGGATCGGCAATTTGTTCCATTGCAGGCACAACCACGTCGAGCCCTTTACCCGTTAGCTCACCAGTAATGCCGCCAAGGATGAAAAATTGCGATGCTTGTTTGACGAGGTGACGATATTGCGGGTCGATCACCACATCTATCGTGACATTGTCACTTTCATTGAAGCCGATATGGTCAATAAAGCCGACCTCTATGCCGCGGTGTAACACTTTTGTATGTTGAGAGAGACCATAGGCATCGTCTGCGGTCAGGGTGACGGTTAAGGCATTGTCTTGTTGTTTACGTTGTTGATGGCGGTTGGCAGCGGTGAATAGATGGTCCGATGTAACGGAATCTGCGTCCGCAGAACCTGGCTCAATCGATAAATAATTGCCAAGTACGAGGTTACCGATGTTTTTTAAGCCATCAAAGCCAATTTGTGGTTGCTCGATTTTTATACGCGTGTCTTTGTTCAGTAGCCAGGTCATACTGGGATCGAGTTTGGCGGTGGCGATAGGACCAGGGTAATTGTCTGTGATCTCAATACGCGTAATTTCACCCACTTCTAATCCTTGGTAGGTGATCCGTGTGCCTCGGCCCGGCAGACCGTGATCAGCGGGCAAAGCGATGTTTAATGTTTGCCCCCGCGCGGCATGCGCGAGACTCGAATACAATTGAAATGGCTGATTCGCATCCGAACGAGGGCTGTGATTGGGAGAGTCGAACGCAATGCCTCCCGCAATTAAACTTGCCACGCTATCTAATTCGAGTTCAACGCCAGAGGCATCGATCCGTGTTTTAAGCCCACTGACCGACCAGAAACGTGTCTGCTCTTTTAGTAAGTGTGAGAATTGGGGGTCAATCAACGCCGAGAGCGTCACGCCTTGCGCGTCACTGTCGAGCCGATAGCTATAAACCTCGCCGACTTGAATTTTACGGTAATAAAGGGGAGAGCCGACATTAAGAGAGCCCAGGGTTGGTGCTCGCAGTTTCACCGTCGTCCCCGCCTTTTCGGCCATATCTGTCGGTGGCTCGTCGCGTGCGGTAAATGTCAGGCGAGGCTCACCTTTTCCTGGCTGCAAAGCAATGTAGTTACCGGATACTAAGGTTTCTAAGCCACTGATCCCAGTGATGGAGGCGCGAGGCTTGACCAGCCAAAATTCGGTCCCGGAAGTTAAAAGCTGTGTGGCTTCTGGATAGATATTGGCATCGACATAAATACCATCAAGATCGTCAGCCAAGGTAATATTGCGCACCTTGCCGACCTCCAGCCCTTGATAGCGGATAATGGTGCGCCCAGCCTCTAATCCTTGTGCATCACTAAAAAGAATCTGGATCCGTTGCCCGGCTTCATTGATTGACTGAAACACCAACCATGCGGCTAAACCTAGCGCCAGTATAGGGAGTATCCATAGTGGAGACAGGCCATAGGTGGTTTTAATTATCGGTGAGGGTAGGTCTTGTTTGTCGCTCATGATGATCCCATATCAAACGCGTATCAAGAAATTCGGTGGCGAGCATGGTTAATACCACGACAATGCCAAACGCGATGGCGCCCGGCCCAGGGGTAAAGTCCATAATGCGGCCACGATCAATTAATGCCACCATAAATGCAATGACGAATAAGTCCATCATTGACCATTTTCCGATCCACTTAACCCCACGATATAGCCACATATGCTGACGAGGTGTAATGGCAGTGCGGCGCCGAAAACTGATTAGTATTAATCCTAGCCCCAAGATCTTGGCCACTGGAACGATGATGCTGGCGGTGAAAATGATCACGGCAATACCAGGCATGCCATTATTGATTAAGCTCGCCACCCCAGAGAAGATGGTGTCTTCAAGCCGAATACCGTTAGAAAATAAAATTGAGATCGGATACACGTTGGCTGGAAACAAAAAAATACTGGCCGTGATCAAACATGCCCATGTCTTTTGCTCACTGCGAATGACACGCCGATAAAGAGGCTGGTGGCAGCGCTGGCACGCGCCTTGGTCTGCGGTCTGTGTTAAGCCACAGTGACCACAACGAATGAGTGTGGACGCATTGTCCGAAGGTGTCTCAGCTAAAGAAAATGTATCCCAATATCTTTGTGTATTCACTCTTACCAGCAGCACAGAGAGCAAGATCTGGATAACCGCGTAACAGGCGAGGCCGATGGAGAAATGCAGGGAGGCATAGTCTTGAATTTTAAAACACGCGATGGCCAAACTGACCATCAAAACATCCGCCATGACCCAATGACGACTATAGTTAACTACCTTGACCGCAAGACGAAAGCACCGAATCGCTTGACGTCGTCGTGCAAGGTGTAAAGTGAGTAAAGCGCTGGTAAAGATAAGTGGCCCTAGAGAGGCACAAATCACCACGAGCGCAGCCACAAAAGGAAAGTCGGACCAAAGGCGCACAGCACCAGTCAATACGGAGGCGTTGATCGTTGAGCCTAATAAATTTATCGATAGCAAAGGTTGGAGATGAGCTGGCAAGAAAAGGATAAGTATCGTCAAGGTTAACGCGATTTCACTATTAAATGATAAGCGTCGACCCTGTGCAAGTTTGGTCGCGCAGCGTGGGCAAATGGCAAGATGATCAGAACCTGTTTGACAGCCTTGTAGCACCCGATCACAACCCGGGCACCTTATCTGACTTGGATAAGATACCGACAGGGTGTTGTCTGGTGGTTGCGTTCTCACGATTATTTCCCTGCTACCTGTTGGAGTTGTCCATATAATGTTTGATAAACACCGGGTGCATTCACCAGTTCGGTGTGTGTCCCTTGTTGACTGACCTGACCTTCATCGAGCACATAAATCAGATCGGCTTCTTTAACCGCTGACAGCCGATGCGCAACAATCAGTGTCGTACGACCGGCTAAAAAGGTTTGCATTGCTTGATGCAGTGCGCGTTCAGTGGCGGTATCGAGTGCCGAAGTGGCTTCATCTAAAATCACCAGTTTAGGGTCGCCGAGCAGCATACGCGCAATTGCAACACGCTGGCGCTGACCGCCTGATAAGCGCACCCCTTGGCGTCCCAGTGGGGTCTCTAAGCCTTGAGTCAGCTGATTCACGACATCGCCCAGCTGTGCGCGCTCCAACGCTTGCCAGAGCGTCGCATCATCAAACTCACGCCCCAGACTTAAATTATTTCTTAAGGTATCATTAAACAGTATAGGCTGTTGCAATACCACGGCAATTTGATGACGAAGCGCATCCATATTGATGTCATGAATGGAATGGCCATTAAAGCGAATATCTCCCTTTTCTACAGGATAGAGCCCTAACAACAGCTGAATGAGGGTTGATTTGCCGCCCCCACTTGCGCCGACGAGGGCCACGCGTTGTCCAGCCGGGATCTGCATGGTGAGACCATTGAGAACCGCTTTGTCATCATCATACGCAAAGTGAAGGTTATCTATCTTAACATCGATTGCTTGCGGGTTATCCCTCCCTGAAATGAGCTCGCCTGGATCGATCCCTTTTGGACGCCGAGTTTCTTCGGGTAATTGCAAGACCTCGTTAATCCGAGTCATCGCTGCTTTGGCGCTATACCACGCAAACTGTATCCCGAGTAGCTCTTGAACTGGCCCGAGCATAAACCATAGATAGCCAAACACGGCAAACATCAAGCCGATAGAAAGATCACTAAAAAAGACCATGCCCATCGCGACTGCGCGAAAGAGTTCAAAGCCGACTAAAAACATTAAGAACGAAAGACGACCCGCCGCCTCAGATTGCCACGCGTATTTATCGGCGCTCACTTTAATGTCATTGGCACTGTCATCAAGTTGCTTTAAATAGGTCCGCTCTCGGTTAGCGGCGCGAAGTTGATATAATCCGTCTAAGGTATCGACCAGTCGCTGTTGGAACTGTTCAAAGGCTCGGTTTTCGCGCGTTTTAAGGTGTTTTACGCGTTGGCCGAGGGCACGACTCAGCGCCACCACAATGGGATTAATCAATAAGATAAACAAGCCTAATCGCCAGTCAATCCAAAGCAAAACCACCGCTGTCCCGGTGACAGTGAGGATCCCAATAATAAATTTACTCAGCGTGGTCCCGATAAACTTATCGATGGTTTCCACATCGGTGACAAGGTGAGAAGTCAGTCCGCCACTGCCACGAAGCTCGTACTCTCGCATGCTGATACGGCCGAGTTTTGCAATCAGGTGCTGACGGATTTTATAGGTGATGGCTTTACCCACCAGCGTAAATTGGCGACCTTGTAAGATGTTCAACCCTTGGCTGATGGTGCGCATCAATACCACGATCACTAAGACGGCAGCGATATAGTACGCAGCCTGTTGCCAGCTTTGTGGCAGTATTGTATTAAGTACCGACAGCCCCCAATCGGGTTTGTCGAGTAGCACCTCGTCGACCAATAATGGCATCAATAACGGAATCGGCACACTGATTAGCGTGGCAGCAATGGCGACCACGTTTGCCCAGATTAACCGCGTTTGATGAGGTCGTGCTTGGTCAAGAAGCCAGCGCCAAGTGATCATAAATCAAGATACTCAATTGAAATGTCTTCAGATCCTTTCTATTGTAATGGTCTTGTTGATTGAGATGCAGTGATTTATGGAAAACAAAGCGGATTTTTATCGTTTGTTAACGCAACAAGCGGTGGCTTTATGTGAGGGTGAGCCTAACCTTATCGCTAAGCTTGCTAATGTGAGCGCCTTGATAAATAGCCAACTTGACGATATCAACTGGGTGGGATTTTATCTGGATGACGGTGACGAGTTAGTGCTTGGACCATTTCAAGGCCAACCCGCGTGTGTTCGTATTCCTTTTGATAAAGGTGTATGCGGTGCGGCTTATCGACAAGATATTGTCATACGAGTTGAAGATGTCCATGCTTTTGAAGGACATATCGCCTGTGATGCCGCCAGTAACGCTGAAATTGTTCTGCCAGTGCACGTCAACGGACAACGGCATGCGGTACTCGATATTGATAGTCCAAGTATCGGTCGATTTGACCAAGAAGATGAGCATGGGCTGGCTACCTTGGTCAAAGAAATGCAAARACACTTATGATTTCGCCAATCTTGGTAGTTTTTTAATATCAGGTATCTATAATACGCACCACTTTCATACTTAAATACACGTAGATACGCTGCTGCAGTTTGCTGCAGCAGGCCAGGAAAAAACATGGAAAATACTGAAAAGCTCGCGAACAGCAAAGAAGTCATTGCCTATATTGCTGAACGTTTCCCTAAATGTTTTACTGTTGAAGGCGAAGCCAAGCCATTAAAAATTGGTATTTTTCAAGATCTTGCGACTCGTCTAGACGGCGATCCCAAGGTAAGCAAAACCCAATTGCGCGCTGCGCTTCGTCAGTACACGTCTTCCTGGCGTTATCTGCACAGCGTGAAACCCGGTGCGTCACGCGTCGATTTAGATGGCAATGCGTGCGGCGAGTTAGAGCAAGAGCATATTGATCATGCGGCTCAGGCTCTAGCAGAAAGCAAAGCACGGGCCGCTGAGCGTCGTAAGCAACAACAGGCGAAAAAAGCGGAGTCTCAGGCGAAAAACGGTGAAAAAGCGCCAGCCAAAGGCAAAAAAGCGGCAGCGCAATCGGCAAAAGGCCGTACAAGTAAACCAAAGCCCGCTAAAATGACTAAGAAAGAGAGTGAGCCACGTCGCGAACTCAGCGCCAACGACGTTGTCGTAGGTAAAGACGTAAATGTGAATATGGGCAATGGTAATTTACCTGCGACCATTGTTGAAATTAATAAGGATGAGGTTCGGGTTCGCCTAACTAACGGATTAACCATGTTAGTAAAAGCGGAGCACCTCAGCGCCTAAAGGAGACTCCTCGACGCATGTTTTGTCGACGCCGCGTTTCGGCGATTGCTGCCAGCCTCATGCTGGCAGCATCTGCCCAGGCCATAGAGGCCGATTTTCAACTCAGTGAGTTACCTTCACTCTCTGCAGAACCTCAACACGAAACCGCTTCTAAGCGGGTAACCTCTCGTTTTACCCGATCGCACTACAAGCAGTTTACGCTCGATGACGCGTTCTCAGCGGCTATTTTTAAACGCTACCTTGAAACGCTCGACTACAACCGTGTCTTTTTGACTCAGGATGATGTCGACACGCTATCGCGTTGGGAAGATCGTTTAGATGACCAATTAAAGGTGGGTGAAACAAAAGCCGCGTATGCGATTTATAACCGAGTTCTCAAAAAGCGTTTTGAACGCTATCAGTACGCTTTAAAAGTACTCGATAAACCGTTTGATTTTTCCGCAGATGAGAGCATGGTGCTGGATCGGACGGAGCGGCCTTGGGCGGTTGACGAAGCCGAACTGGATGCCATCTGGGATAAACGGGTTAAAAACGATGCCTTGAACCTACGTTTAACGGGGAAAGAGGATGAAGAAATCCGAGAGACTTTGGGCAAGCGTTATAACAGCGCATTGAAGCGTTTAACCCAAAGTCACAGCGAAGATGTGTTTCAAGTCTACATGAACGCCTTCGCCCGTGAGGTTGATCCGCATACGAGCTACTTATCTCCCCGTAATGCCGAACAATTTCAATCGGAAATGAACCTGTCTCTTGAAGGGATTGGTGCCGTTTTACAGGTCAAAAACGAATATACCGTCATTCGTTCTCTGGTTGCTGGTGGCCCTGCGTCCAAGTCGAAACAGTTGTCACCAGGTGACCGCATTATTGGTGTTGGCCAGGAAGACGAATCGGTTGTCGACGTTATTGGCTGGCGTCTGGATGACGTAGTGGAACTGATCAAAGGCCCGAAAGGGAGCGAGGTTCAACTCAAAATCCTTCCTGAAGGCGCTAATGCTAAAAGTTACAACGTCACGTTAACCCGCGATAAAATTCGTCTTGAAGATCGTGCGGTGAAGTCGGAAGTGATCGCGCGCGGCGAAGATAAAATTGGTGTACTCACGGTACCGGGGTTTTATGTCGGCTTAGCCGATGACACCAAAAAAGAATTGGCAAACTTACAAGAGAAAGATGTCAGTGGCATCGTTGTCGATTTACGTAATAACGGTGGCGGGGCGCTGAGTGAAGCAACGGCGCTCAGTGGTTTGTTCATCGACAAAGGCCCGATTGTGCAAGTAAGAGACAGCTACGGTCGAGTGAAAGTCAACGCCGACAGTGATGGCAAAAGCTATTACGATGGTCCAATGACCGTGCTGATAAATCGCTATAGTGCCTCTGCGTCGGAAATTTTTGCCGCTGCTATGCAGGATTACGATCGAGCGGTAGTGATTGGCGAACAATCGTTTGGTAAAGGTACAGTGCAACAGCATCGTTCGCTCAACCATATTTACGATTTGTTCGATAACCCACTGGGTTATGTGCAATATACAATCCAAAAGTTTTATCGCATCAGTGGCGGCAGTACCCAAAATAAAGGTGTCGTACCTGACATTGCGTTTCCATCGCCTGTCTCGCCTGATGAAACCGGTGAAAGTATGGAAGACAATGCATTGCCTTGGGATCGTATTGAAAAAGCGGATTATCAGGCACAGTCTTTGCCTGAATCAGTGATTGATACCCTCGCGCAACGTCATCAAGCAAGGATTGCTGACGATCGAGAGTTCGGTTTTATTCGTCAAGATATCGCGCGCTATCAAAAAGAAAAGGACGACAATACCTTGTCTTTAAATGAGAAAGTACGACGTCAAGAGATGGATGACGAAGATGCAGACCGCTTAGCGCGTTTAAATGCACGTCAAGAAGCCATGGGGGAGCCTCGCTTCAAGTCACTCGATGATGTACCTAAAGAGTATGAAGAGCCCGATGCCTACCTAGACGAAGCCGCCAGTATTACGGGAGATCTGGTTAATCTCACGACATCGCGTAACGAGTCATCTCTTAACGAGTCATCTATTAACGAATAGTGAGCCCGAAAAAGACACGACTGTGATCACGATAAGCCTGGGTCATCCGACCTGGGCTTTTTTTTCACTCAAAATGAGAACTAGGTCTAATCTTAGTAATAAGGCATCACCATCAGTAGGGGGAAGGTATGCGTTATTTCTACGGGATCACACTTGCCATGTTTATGGCATGGCCAGTGCATAGTGAGGATTTAGGGCGTTTTGATGTCCCTTTGCTGCTGGGGCAATGGTACTGGTTTAGTGAAGCAACTGAAACATCATCCCCCCATCCTTATAAAGCGATAAATATCTCCTTTAACTCCCATTATGAATTTCGTATCGATATGTTACGGCGTAGCGGTGAGTTGGAGACTGCATCGGGTCAGTACGCCGTGACGCAAAAAACACTGAGGCTGTATGATGATAAAGGCACGGATCAGGTACATGCTTATCAATTGAATCATCACCAGTTGCAATTACAGGGGGCTATCTTTACGAAGTTGCTTCCAGACAACCTGAGTGGTTTGTGGCGTTCAAACAGTATTGAAGGTGATGATGTTAGCGAAGACGTAGACGGTGTGTCGCTAAAGTTGCGCCCAGACTTTTTGTTTGCGATGCAAGTAAGAGGCGATAGTGGCCGTTCAGTGACCCATCGAGGCGTCTATTTGGTCGAGGGGGATCACTTAATGTTGATTTACAAAGAAGGGCGTCACTCGTCGCAATACCAACTGGCCGCTGATACTTTGCGATTAACCAATGATGTATTTGGTATGGAAGCGGTATTACAACGGCAACGCCAAGAATAGCAGTGTCAAGAATCGTTCAGCCCGTAAAAGTCGGTTATCGTCACGGCATTTTACGGGCCAAAGCCGTGATTCACGGCGACAAATTAAATGCGGCCTTTAGTGCCGATAAATGCGCCTCATCCTTACAAATCGCCTTGTTCGGTTCATCCGATATTTTGGCAACCGGTTTACCTTGGCAGCTGGTTAGCTTGATCACCACATTTAGTGTTTTCACATTGGGTAGATCACAAGTCAGTTGTGTGCCAATCCCAAACGACGTACTCGCCTTACCCGCAAAGTGTTGATAAATGTGAATGGCTTTAGCCAGTGTCAAGCTATCTGAAAAAACGAGTGTTTTATCTTTAGGATCGATATGGTGGTGGCGATAGTGCGCAATGGCTTTTTCGCCCCAGATGATGGGATCGCCGCTGTCGTGACGTAAGCCACTGAATGCCTGAGATAGAGACGCATCAAGATCGCGCAAAAAGGCATCCATATTGATACAGTCGGTAAGGGCGACCCCAAGACTATTCGGATACTCGCGTAGCCATACATTAAGCGCGAGCTGTTGAGAATCTGCTAGATCGCCCGCCAGTTGTTGGTGGGCTTGAAACCACTCATGCGCTTGTGTGCCAACCGGAGGAAGCCCTAGCTGCTTTGCTAACCAGCAATTCGAGGTCCCCTTTAGCGGTGGATAAACGGCGTGTAAACGCGTGACGATAGCCTGATGGACATCGCGCGAAAAACGACGGCGTGTACCAAAATCAACTAGATGAAAGTCTTCCGAGTAGCCATCGGCCGGTAAGTGTGCCAGTTTGTCGTCAAGGCGTGCTAAGGCATCCGCGACTTCCAATTCTGGATAGCAAGCGCGATTGCGTAGCTCACAGATAATCGCAAGCAGTGGCACTTCCCACAGAATAACGTCACACCATGGCCCATTGATATGCACAGCAAGTTGTCCCTCTTCAGTGGACACCGTCACCTGTTGAGGGTTGAGCTGGAAGTGCGAAAGGTAGGCGAGAAAATCGGCCTGATACAAATCTAACGAGGCGAGATAATCAATCTCGTCCGCTTGGAAACGGAGTGTCCCCATGTGGTGAATATGGTCGATAAGCTGCTCGCGCAGATAGGCAAGGTTTTCATCACTGCGGCAATAAAAGTCCGCACTGACATGAACGTCAGGGTAATGATGAAAGACAGCCTGCTGCATATTCAGTTTATAAGCATCAGTATCCAAAAGCGATGTGATGATCGGATTGTGCATGCGTGAGGAACGCCTTACGGGTTACAAAACGAAATTGGCTTCATAGTACCGTAATTTTCAAAAAATTTAACCGTCGTCACATTATATTTCCGCATGGATTGGCAGGCTTCGTTGACATTTTGTTGCGCTTTTAACCACTACCGTTTGTTTTTAGTACAGCGACGTGTCTTTGTCTGTTTCCCATTGAGCGGGCGTTAATCCTTTGTCGCCATCGCGTTAAATGTAAAAGCAAACATTTGATAACAAACTGTTAAACCTATAGTCATCTTTGCTCAGCCGCGGTATGGTGTGGCATGCACATCGTCCTAAAGGCGAATGAATACAATTCGTTGGCTGAGGTACACCCGATAAAAAGGAAATAACATGTCTCAACAACCTACTGCCAAATACCGTGATGACTACCGCGCACCGGACTTTACTATCACGGATATCAATCTTGAGTTCGATCTTGATCCGAATAAGACCTTGGTGACAGCAGTCAGTCAGATAAAACGTCTTAATGAACGCGCGACGGATCTCGTACTCGATGGTGATGATCTGACTCTGGTGCGCCTGGATATTAATGGTGACACCTGGACGGCATACAGCGAAGAAGCGGGTAAATTAATTATTCGCGATGTCCCCGCCGCCTTTACTTTGACCATTCAAACCCAGCTAGATCCGGAGAATAACTCTGCGTTAGAAGGGTTATACATTTCTGGCGGTGCGTATTGTACCCAGTGTGAAGCAGAAGGCTTCCGTCGTATCACCTATTACCTAGACCGCCCTGATGTACTGGCGCGATTTACCACCAAAGTGATTGCGAATAAAGCGGCGTATCCTTATTTGCTCAGTAACGGTAATAAAATGGCGGCGGGTGATCTTGATGACGGCCGTCACTGGGTTGAATGGCATGATCCTCATGCCAAACCAAGCTATCTATTCGCCTTGGTGGGCGGTGATTTTGATGTCTTGCGAGACACGTTTGAAACGCGCTCAGGGCGCAATGTCGTGTTAGAAATATTCGTCGATAAAGGCAATTTAGATCGTGCCGACCACGCCATGGTGTCACTGAAAAACGCCATGAAGTGGGACGAAGAGCGATTTGACTTAGAATACGATCTCGATATCTACATGATTGTTGCCGTCGACTTTTTCAATATGGGCGCGATGGAGAACAAAGGCCTAAATATCTTTAACTCCAAGTATGTGCTTGCCAATGCAGAGACGGCAACCGATACCGATTACCTGGGTATTGAAGCGGTGATTGGCCACGAATACTTCCACAATTGGACAGGCAACCGTGTTACCTGTCGGGATTGGTTTCAACTTAGCCTCAAAGAAGGGTTAACGGTTTTCCGTGATCAAGAGTTCTCTTCTGACTTGGGGTCGCGCTCCGTCAACCGCATCAGCAATGCACGCATCGTGCGTGGCCCGCAATTTGCTGAAGATGCAAGCCCTATGTCTCATCCAATCCGCCCTGAAAAGGTGATTGAGATGAATAACTTCTACACCCTAACTGTGTACGAAAAGGGTAGTGAAGTCATTCGTATGATGCATACCATTCTCGGTGAATCTGCTTTCCAAAAAGGGATGAAGCTGTATTTTAAACGCCATGATGGTACCGCATCGACCTGTGATGATTTCGTCCAAGCGATGGAAGAGGCATCAGGTATTGATCTTACCCAGTTCCGTCTGTGGTATAGCCAGTCAGGTACACCGGTGCTGACCGTTTCATCCACCTATGATGCGGCTACCAAGCAACTGGCGCTGCATGTGGCACAGCACACGCCGGCGACGGCTGATCAGCAAGAAAAGCAGCCGCTGTATATTCCGCTTGATATCGAAATGTACCGTCAAGATGGCAGTGTGATTGAGTTACAGCGTCACGGAGAGTCGGTTTCTAACGTATTGGCGGTCACACAAGCAGAGCAAACCTATCTGTTTGATCATGTCGATGAGCAACCGGTCCTATCGCTACTACGCGAATTCTCAGCACCGGTTAAACTTGAATATGATTATCAGGACGATGAGTTGGCGTTCTTATTGCAGCACGCTCGGAATGACTTTGCGCGCTGGGATGCGGGCCAAAGCTTACTGGCTAAGCATATCAAAGCGAATGTAGCGCGTGTGCAAGATGACCAACCGATCGATGTGCCCTTATCCGTGGTTGATGCCTTCCGTGGTGTGTTGCTGAGTGACAATACCGATCCTGCCTTGATTGCTGAAGTGCTCAATTTACCTTCAGAGACAGAGGTAGCAGGTTGGTTTGAAACGGTCGACGTGGATGCTATTCACCAAGTGATGGCAGCGTTTAAACAGCAGTTTGCTGATCATATGGTCGATGAGCTTGCCGCTGTGTATCGTCAGTATGCACAAACGGATTATCAAATCACACACAAAGCGATGGGTGAGCGTGCCTTGCGTAATGCCTGTTTGAGTTACTTGGCCCATACAGAAAATGGCAATGGCTATGTTGAGCAGCATTATCAAGAAGCGCACAATATGACAGATACCATGGCAGCCCTGAGCGCAGCAAACAGTGCACAATTGCCTTGCCGAGAGCCGCTGATGAAAGGCTTCAGTGATCAGTGGCAGCATGATGGGTTGGTAATGGATAAATGGTTTATGCTGCAAGGCGCCAATCCAGCCGATAATGCGTTAGAGCAAGTAAAAGCGCAAATGTCGCACCCAGCATTTACGTTGAAAAACCCTAACCGTATACGGAGTTTAATTGGTGCATTTTGTAATCGTAACCCGGCACGTTTTCATGCTAAAGATGGTGCAGGGTATCGATTCTTAAAAGAGATCTTGGTGACGTTAAACCAGTCTAACCCGCAAGTGGCGTCGCGCTTGATTGATCCGCTATTGAAACTGGCGTACTACGACTCAGCGCGTCAACAGCAAATGCGTAATGTACTGCAAGAGCTCGCCGATATGGATAACTTGGCGAACGATTTGTATGAAAAAGTGGAAAAAACACTTGAGCAGTAACCAATAAGTTGGGATAAAATCAAGACGTACGACAAGTGAACCTCAAAAGCCGCCTGGTTGGGCGGCTTTTTAACGAATAAACTTATGAGCGGATTAAAAAGTGAACCATGGAGTACTTTTTTAGCGTCTATATTGCCTATTCTGAGTATCAGCATTACTACAGTGGTGCAGCAGCGAATGTGGTTGTGACCACGGACCAAGGGCTGCGCTTACAAATCCCGGCGTCTCGCTTTCGACCTTTTCTTTCACAGCTTGGCATTAGGGGGCGTTTTAAACTGACGACGGACGCGCACCACCGCTTTCAATCGTTAATGCGCGTTGCTTAATAGGCGTTGGTTAAAGCCTCATCCAATCTCTAATTAAATAGCCACACCAGTCACATTCTCGCGAAAATCGCGTAAATCCAGCCGTTTATCTATAACGTTTTTGCTATCCAAGCCTTACACTAGACAGTGCGTTTGTTAACGCAATGTTTACCTCTGATGACGACTCACAATGATAATGTTCTAAAAAGGACAACGGAGTGCCAGAATGACCTCGCGTGACCCTATAGTACCAGTGTTACTTGAGAAGGTTTATCAACTCATCGCTGATAAACTCGATGATCCTCAACAACCACTTGTCGATGCGTTAGCCAAAAGGATATTGGGTCAAGTATCTGATGACGATTTGCAGGAACGCAATGAGTCAGATCTTTATGGTGCAGTAATGAGCTTATGGCACCATCTCAACACGTTTGAACAAGATAAAGTCTTTGTTAAAGTTTTTAACCCAAGCCTGAGCGGAAATGGATGGCAATCAACCCATACGATTGTTGAAATCCTCGCCCCAGATGCCCCCTTCCTTGTCGATTCTGTGCGTATGGCCCTTAATCGCTTAGGTATCACAACGCACTTGATGCTGAATAGCCCGATCAAAGCGCGCAAGAATGAGCAGGGAGATGTGGTCGGCATTGGCAGTGAGGACGGCCAATTCCAAAGCACGTTCCATATTGAAATCGACAAGATGTCAGATGACTCAGAGATGGCAGCACTTGAATCTGAGCTCTCTGAAACCTTGACCGATGTCGTAATGGTGGTGAACGACTGGAAGCCAATGCGCGCGCAAATGCTTGAGCTATTAGCATCATTAAAAGAGACCCAATTACCGATTGATGATGAGCGCCGCCAAGAAGCCGTCGAGTTCCTAAGTTGGATCACGGACAATAACTTTACCTTTATGGGCTACAAGTGCTTTGACCTGGTTCCGGTTGAAGGCGATTACGAGCTTCGCGCAAGCAGTGATTGTGACGCACTAGGTTTAGCTAAAAAGCACAAATCCCCCCAGGCTCTGCGTTTATCCGAAATGCCTGAGTCAGCCCGAGCAGAAGCGCTGAAAAAAGAGCTGTTAGTGCTTACCAAAAGTAATGCGAAATCTCGGGTTCACCGTCCGGCTTATGTCGATTATATCGGGATCAAAAAGTTTGATAGCAACGGTAATGTGATCGGCGAGCACCGGTTTACTGGGCTCTATGCATCGTCTGCTTATAACCAGTCGACCGCTAGCATTCCGGTGCTGCGTAATAAAGTACGCCGTATCCTTGATAACAGCGGTTTTTATCGCGAATCACACGCCTGGAAAGCGCTGGCTAATATCCTAGAAAACTACCCGCGTGATGAACTGTTCCAAGCGACAGAAGACGAAATGCGCAATGTGGGAATGGGCGTGGTACAAATGCAAGACCGCGACATGCTCCGTGTATTTGTGCGTCGTGATCCGTTTGGTCGTTTTTTCTCGTGCATGGTGTATATCACCCGAGAGCGCTATAACACCGAGTTCCGTCGTCAAACCCAGCGTATTTTTCAGCAATACTTTGGATCAGATCAGACGGTTGAATTTACCACTTTTTTCTCGGAAAGCCCGCTGGCGCGGACGCATTATATTGTCCGAGTGGAAAATAATAACTTCGATATTGATGTGAAAAAAATCGAACAAAACCTCACAGAGGCAGCGTCATCGTGGGATGATCGTTTACAAGAAGCCGTGATTGCTAATTTTGGTGAAAATCGTGGTACACCGATCGCGAAACGGTATTTGCGTGCGTTTCCGCGTTCTTACAAAGAAGCGATGTTACCAGGGTCAGCAGTGGCGGATATTGAGCGCCTAGAAGGGCTCAGTGATGACAATAAACTCGATATGTTGCTCTACAGGCCGCAAGAAGTTAGCCATCAATCTAATGCCATTAGCCTAAAGCTTTTCCAAAAGGGGGAGCCGATCCATTTATCGGATGTGATGCCGATGCTAGAAAATCTAGGGCTGCGTGTGATCGGCGAATCGCCTTATGAGGTTGCAACCAGCCAGGGGGATGTGTATTGGATTCTCGACTTCTCTATGTTGCACAGTGCGGGAGCAGCGTTTGATCTTGGTAATGCGCGCGATCGTTTCCAACATGCATTTGCCGACATTTGGCATGGCCGCTTGGATAATGACGGTTTTAACCGCTTGGTATTAAACGCGGGGTTATCCGGACGAGAAGTCACGATTCTACGCGCCTATGCTCGGTATATGCGCCAGATTGGCTTTCCTTTCAGTCAGGCGTATATCGAGGATACATTAGCTTCGCACCCGCATCTTGCTGGATTATTGGTCAGGTTGTTTAGTCGACGCTTTGACCCTGCAGGTAAGCAAAACAAGCGAGAACGAGATGCGATTATTCACGAGATTGAAGAGGCACTCGACAATGTTGAAAGTTTGGATGATGACCGTATTATTCGTCGATACATGGAAATCATGCTCGCGACCATGCGCACAAACTTTTTCCAGAAAGATCCGGACAATGGCCAAGACAAACCCTATCTATCGCTAAAACTGCAAGCATCGGATATTCCGGATATGCCTAAGCCGGTTCCCGCGTTTGAGATCTTTGTTTACTCCCCTGATGTAGAAGGGGTGCACTTACGCGGTGGTAAAGTCGCGCGTGGTGGGCTTCGTTGGTCCGATCGCCAAGAAGACTTCCGTACCGAGGTATTAGGCTTGGTGAAAGCGCAGCAGGTCAAAAACACCGTGATTGTGCCAGTCGGGGCGAAAGGGGGCTTTGTCTGCAAGCGTCAACACCAGTTAACTGAGCGGGATGCGATCATTGCTGAGGGTAAGCGATGCTATCGAATCTTTATCCAAGGGTTACTTGATATTACCGATAACATTGTCGAAGGCACCTTGACGCCGCCTGACCATGTGGTCCGTCATGACGACGATGACGCCTATTTAGTCGTCGCGGCAGATAAGGGAACGGCAACTTTCTCTGATTTAGCGAACAGTGTCTCAGCGCAATATAACTTTTGGCTGGGAGATGCTTTTGCGTCCGGTGGCTCGAATGGGTATGACCACAAAAAAATGGGGATTACGGCCGCAGGTGCTTGGGAATCGGTAAAACGCCACTTCCGTGAAATTGATATTAACTGTCAAACCACGGACTTTACCTGTGTCGGCATTGGCGATATGGGCGGCGATGTGTTTGGTAATGGCATGCTGCTTTCCAAGCATATTCGCTTAGTCGCAGCGTTTAACCACATGCATATCTTTATTGATCCCGATCCAGATGCCGCGAAAAGCTGGGAAGAGCGCCAACGTCTCTTCAATTTGCCGCGGTCAACTTGGGAAGACTACGATACTCAGTTAATAGCCAAAGGTGGGGGGGTGTTTTCTCGCCGTGCGAAATCAATCACCTTAACGCCGGAGATACAAAAGCTGCTCGGCACCCGTAAGCAGACGATGGCGCCTAACGATCTGATTAAACAGATCCTAAAAGCCAAGGTTGATCTGCTTTGGAATGGCGGTATCGGCACCTATGTTAAGTCATCGAGCGAAACCCATACCTCGGTAGGTGACCGTGCTAATGATGGTTTGCGTGTCAACGGCAATGAAGTGGGTGCCCGTATCATTGGTGAGGGCGGTAACCTTGGCATGACCCAATTAGGGCGAATTGAGTATGCGCTTAACGGCGGTCGAGTGAATACCGACTTTATTGATAATGTCGGTGGTGTCGATTGCTCGGATAACGAGGTCAACATCAAGATCCTGCTTAATGGGCTGGTGGCGGCCGGTGATCTGACCATGAAAAAGCGCAATGAGTTGCTGGAGCGAATGGAAGACGAAGTGTCTGACATCGTGCTCGAGGATGCTTATAGTCAAAGTGAATCAATCTCTGTCACCCATAACCAGCAGGCCGCTTTGTTAAAAGAGCAGATCCGGTTTATTCACTATTTAGAGAAAGAGGGTAAGCTCGATCGGGCGCTTGAATATCTGCCAGACGATGAAACCTTGTCTGAACGTAACTTGCGTGGCACCGGTTTAACGCGCCCAGAAATTGCTGTATTGGTTGCCTACGGCAAAATGGTTCTCAAAGAGCAGCTGGTTGTTGATGATGTCACGCAAGATGCTCACTTCGGACAGCTACTCCCTCGTTACTTCCCTAAAGAGTTACAACGTCACTATAGAGGCGAGATGGAATCGCATCCACTGCGTGGTGAGATCATTGCCACCGCACTGGCGAATCAAATGTCGAATGACATGGGTTTTAACTTTGTGACCCGCATGCAAGATGAGACCGGCGCCAGTGTGAGTGATATTGCTAAGTCTTATGCCATTGCCAGAGAGGTGTTTGGTTTTGAGCAGCTATTTGATGATGTGCGCGAGCTCGATAATCATGTGAGCGCCAAAGTGCAGTATGACATCATATTCCGCTGTCGCCGGATGTTACGCCGTGCAACCCGTTGGATGTTACGTAACAAACGCAAAGGAGAGAGTATTGAGGCTCAAGTTGGCTTTTATCGTCCTGCATTGCAAAACTTGGTGGATCACCTCGATCAGTATTTGGTTGAGGGTGAGATCACCGAGCACGATCAACAAGCGGAAGCATTGATAAAAGCGGGTGTACCTGGTGCGCTTGCGAACAAGGTTTGTCGCCTGACGAGCGTGTTCTCGGGATTAGATCTTGCCCAAGTGTCAGAACAACTCGACAAGCCATTCGAGCTAGTGGCACGCTTATACTATGTTCTAGGTGATCGACTATCGCTGCACTGGTTCTTGAAGCAAATCAATAACCAGCCGGTTGATAACCACTGGCAAGCTTTGGCCAGGGCATCGTTCCGTGAAGATCTTGATTGGCAGCAACGCATGTTGACTGCAGGTATTGTTTCTGAAATGGATCAACAACAGGATGCGGAAACCGGGCTGACGCAGTGGATGGAGGAGCACGCCGTTATTTTGGGACGGTGGCAAACTATCGTCGATGAGTTCAAAGTTGGCTCTGTGCATGAGTTTGCCAAGTTCTCGGTGGCGTTGCGTGAACTATCCCTTCTAAATTTAAATTGAATTAGCGCGTCAATAACGCAATAATCTAGCCCCGTTTATAACGGGGCTTTTTTATTAGGAGGGATAATGCTATACCGCCTCGCCAGACCGGCTATCTTTCAGTTAGATCCAGAAAAAGCACACGACTTAACCATCAAAACGCTTTCCCGTTTCCATCACACACCGCTTCGCTTTTTATACTCTCAGCATCTTCCTCCTCGCCCAGTGACTGTCATGGGACTGCATTTTACCAATCCAGTAGGCTTAGCCGCAGGGTTAGATAAAAATGGCGAGTGTATAGAAGCGTTTGGCGCCATGGGGTTTGGCTTTGTGGAAGTGGGGACGGTTACCCCGCGCGCCCAACCAGGTAATGATAAACCGCGCCTCTTTCGCCTTAAAGCGTCAGAAGGAATTATTAACCGAATGGGCTTCAACAATCATGGTGTTGAGGCCCTGATTGAAAACGTGAAACAGGCGAAAAATTTTACTGGTGTACTTGGTATTAATATAGGCAAAAATAAAGATACGCCCATTGAACAGGGCACCGATGACTACATTGCCTGCATGCAAAAAGTGTATCCGTATGCTGATTATATTGCGGTTAACATTTCCTCACCGAACACTCCCGGATTACGAACTTTGCAATATGGCAACATATTTGACGAGTTGCTCAGTGCGTTAAAAAAGGAACAAGGTCAATTAGCCGAAACACACGGCAAATATGTCCCCCTTGCAGTGAAGATTGCACCTGATTTAAGTTGTGATGAGATCCAACACGTCGCTGATAGTTTGGTTCGCCATAACATTGATGGCGTGATTGCGACCAATACGACGTTAGAGCGTTCACTGGTGGATGGGATGCCGCACTACCGCGAAGCTGGTGGATTAAGTGGCCGGCCGGTACAGTTGAAAAGTACGGAAGTGATTCGTCAACTTCATCGCGCACTCAATGGAGCAATGCCGATCATTGGCGTTGGGGGGATTGWCTCAGTGACAGCGGCACGTGAAAAGTTGGAGGCTGGAGCTGATTTAGTGCAACTCTATTCAGGACTTATTTATCAAGGTCCAGGCTTAGTGAAGCAAATCGTTCGTCATATTTAATTTAAAAAATAAAGTCTTAAGGCTAAAAGGGGGAGGGTTTCTTCCCCTTTTTTTTTGCCCTCAACCTATTACACTTCAGTCAATGGCAGTCTTGGTATTGCCAACCCCCCAGTTTTTGAGTCTTTGCGGGAGCTGAAGTATGTTAAAACCTAACAATGTATGGAGATGGTATTTCGATGATGCATCGACATCACTGATGCTCGATTTGGGTGATGACATGGTTTTTCGTGTGGCGATCAATGCCAAGCATCTCATCCCTGATGCGTTCTCGACATCCCCATTTTCAGTTGAGGACGCATCGCTTTTCCAGTATCTGACAGATCCTCTGTCGTTACTGTCACTGTCCGGCCCGCGCCGGGCAGAGCTCGCTTTGAACGCAGTGGCAGCCAATCGCTTCCACAAACCTGTGCTACCCAAAAGTTGGTTTTTTGAGACGCAACAAGAAACGATCGCCGCACCCGAGTGGGGGCAGATTGTCGAACTCACGAGCCAAACCGGGGACAAGGCGCCATTTATTATTATAGAAAATGCCGGTTCAGCCTCGCTATGCATGCTCGCTCGCGAAGCCGATTTTGAACTGAGCGCAAATAAAACCATGGCGTTTTGTGATGCGATTAAAGTAATGAACGACCGGCTATCGCAATCTAAACACCAAACTAATAGCCAAAAAGGTCGCTTTGCGTTAGTGGGCTGAGTGGCTTTCACTCAGCTCACGTTTTCTTTTATCCAACCTTTCCCCTAGATTTGACGTCACTATTCCCACTTCTTTTTGCGCGATTAATGTTTCTGATGCCAAACAGGTGCGTCTAAACCCTGTGATCTCTCTTCACGTTCGAGCAAAAAACGTGCACTAATAATGTCTAAAATTGGGTATTTTCGTCGCGTTTTTGTCCGCTTTAACGGCAAATCTTTACCGCCTTTTCCTGTTTTACAGCATTAATTCTTTCCTTAACTGCTGTCTGGTATATACCAGATTTTGGGGGGGCTAACCTGATTCCTAGCGGGAAATAATCGAATCTTGCACACCTATAAACCCGCCATAACGCGCCTCTCAAGGCAAAGTGAATGCTTACACGTTATATTCTCTAACACTTCATGTTAGACATGGCGCGTCTTGACCAGGTTGTGTTTCCATCAGGAAACGCAATAAGTTAGGGTTTGCTGAGATAGGATTCCTGAGGGAAACAATAGTTATCGAGTGATTGATTCTTTATAGAAACAGTGGGGTGGCGATTAATTCACCATTCAACGGAGATTGTTTCGCCTTGGGTCAACGGGGCGGGTCAGATTGATGTATAATCGGCGCCATTATGACAACCACGCCCAGAGGGTGTAGAGACTCAATGAAACACTATCTCGCTATAACCGCTCGAGGTCTCGAGCATTTGTTGGCTCAGGAGCTTGAACAGCTTGGTGCATCCAGCCTTAAGCAAGTCCATGCCGGTGTAAAATTTAAAGCCGACGATTCCACGCTTTATCAATGTTGTTTGTGGAGTCGGGTTGCATCCCGTTTTGTGCTGGTGCTGGGTGAGTTCGCGGTTCGCGATGATATGGATTTATACCTTGGCGCTACGGCGATTAATTGGCCGGATCATTTCCATTCCAGCCAGCGGATAGCGGTTGACTTTAACGGTACTAACCAAGAGATTCGCAATAGCCAATATGGTGCCCTAAAAGTCAAAGATGCGATTGTCGATAAATTTGAAAAAGCCAATCTGCCACGGCCAAGTATTGATCGTGAGCAACCAGACTTACGCATTCACATGCGCTTGTCGAAAGATAAAGGTGTGCTCGGTATTGATATGGTTGGCAGTGGTTTGCACCAACGAGGATATCGTACTCAGGCAGGGGCGGCTCCTTTACGCGAAACCCATGCAGCAGCGTTAGTGTTACGCAGTGGGTGGCAAAGCGGGCAACCTATGATGGATATCATGTGTGGTTCCGGAACGCTTCTGATTGAAGGGGCGATGATTGCCGCGAATGTCGCTCCTGGGCTTAAGCGCAAACGTTGGGGCTTTGAATCACTGCTTGGTTTTGATGACGAGGCTTTTAAAACGATTAAAGCAGAGGCGAGCGTTAAAGCTAAACGCGGGGTGAGCCAATGCCAAACGCGTTTTTATGGGACAGACAATGATGCACGTATGATTGAGACGGCCCGGGCAAACGCCCGACGCGCGGGTGTCGCAGAATTGATCGAATTTAATGTCGCAGATGCCACTGAAGTGGTCCCGCCAGAAGACTTCACCGGAGGGCATATTATCTCAAATCCCCCTTATGGTGAGCGTTTAGGCACGACGCCTGGACTGATTGCGTTGTACACGCAGCTGGGTGACCATCTTAAGCACGCGTTTGCAGGTAACACTGTCTCTTTATATTCCGGCTCGGACGAGCTGCTTAGTTGTCTGCGGATGCGTGCCGATGACAAGTTTGCACTGCGCAATGGCGCCCTTGATTGCGTAATGAAAACGTATGCCATTACCGCGCGTGGCGTGAAAGAGGCAGGAGATGCGGCCCCGACGGTTGACGTTGCCCCTGACTTTGCCAATCGGCTCCGTAAAAACATGACAAAATTGGATAAATGGGCGAAAAAAGAGGCCATCGAGTGTTATCGACTCTATGATGCTGACTTACCTGATTACAAAGCCGCGATTGATCGCTATCGCGACTTTTTAGTGATCCAAGAATATGCGGCACCTAAAACGATCGCCCCAGAAAAGGCACGTCGGCGATTGCTGGATATGGTGCGTGCTGCCATTGCTGTCACAGGTGTTGATGCGAATAAAGTGGTGCTCAAAACGCGTGAGAAGCAAAAAGGGAATAATCAATACCAAAAGCTGTCAGGTGCCGCACATACTATGACCGTACAGGAATACGGTGTAACACTTGAAGTTAATCTTTATGACTACCTCGATACCGGCTTGTTTCTCGATCATCGCTACACGCGTCGACTGATTGGCGAGAAAGCGGCTGGAAAAGATGTACTTAACCTGTTTGCTTATACGGGAAGTGCATCGGTACATGCAGCGGTCGGTGGTGCACGGTCAACGACCACCGTGGATATGTCAAAAACGTATCTCGCGTGGGCAGAGCGCAATATGAAGCTTAACGGAATGGTCGGGCGTCAGCATCAGTTTGAACAGGCCGACTGCTTGCAGTGGATAGAGCAATCGGACCAACAATTTGATCTTATTTTTGTCGATCCACCGACTTTCTCTAACTCGAAGCGGATGCAGACAACCTTTGACGTGCAACGCGATCACATCGATTTACTATTGGCTCTCAAAGCACGGTTGCGTCAAGGGGGCGAAATTATTTTCTCTAACAACAAACGCCACTTTAAGATGGATCTTGCGCGATTGGCCGATGCCGGACTTAATGCAGAAAATATGAGTAAGCGTTCGATACCAGAGGACTTTGCACGCAATCCCCATATTCACAATTGTTGGATTATTCAGCATCAGGACGTGGTTGCATGACACTCGTGTTATTCAGTACCGAAGGCTGTCATCTGTGTGAGCAAGCCTGGTCACTTTATCAATCACTCGGTTATCAAACGCCACTTGCAACCCAAGATATTGCCTTTGATGATACGCTCTTTGAGCGTTACGGCGTCACTATTCCGGTGATTGCAATTCGCAATCAAGCAGGAGAGGTGAGCGCAGAGTTAGGCTGGCCGTTTGATCACATACAACTACAAGCTTGGTTATCGCAAAATGGCATTAATTAAAATTACCGCTGCGCAGTTAGCGTATGGCGACAATCCATTGTTAGACAAAACAGACTTCATTCTTCAGCCCGGAGAGCGTGTTTGTTTGGTTGGACGTAATGGCGCAGGCAAGTCTACGTTGATGAAGGTCATCGACGGACAAGTGCAACTTGATGATGGCACTATTCAAAGTCAATCCGAGCTTAAAGTCTCACAACTTGAGCAAGATCCACCTCGAGATAGCCCAGGTTCCGTGTTTGACTATGTCGCGGAAGGGCTTGCCGATGCAGGCGATAAGCTTAAGCAATACCATCAACTGATCGCAACGATCGAAACCGATCCTAGCGATCGAAACATCGCCGAGCTGGCAAAGGTACAAGAAGCGCTAGATCATGCCGATGCGTGGCGCTTTGATAACCAAATTATGGTGGTTCTTGGTGCCCTTGGGCTGGATGGTAATACCGCGCTCAACGCGTTGTCAGGTGGCTGGCAGCGTAAGGCAGCATTAGCCCGGGCACTGGTTTGCGAGCCCGATGTATTGCTCCTCGACGAGCCGACTAACCATCTTGATGTATCGACCATTCTGTGGTTAGAGCAATTTTTGAAAGACTTTCGGGGCGCGATCGTATTTATCTCACACGATCGTTCGTTCATCGGCGCCATGGCAACACGTATTGTCGACTTAGATCGCGGTAAGCTGACATCCTGGCCGGGGAATTATCAAGCCTACCTTGATGGTAAAGAAGAGGCACTACGGGTTGAAGCTGAGCAAAACGCTGAGTTTGATAAAAAACTGGCCCAAGAAGAATCATGGATTCGTCAAGGTATTAAAGCACGTCGTACTCGTAATGAGGGAAGGGTGCGAGAACTGAAAGCGTTACGTCAAGAGCGCGCTAACCGCGTAGAGTTACAAGGTAACGCCAACTTGCAACTGGATGATGCAACGCGTTCAGGAAAAATTGTTTTTGAAGCTGAAAACGTGACATTCACTTATCAAGATGAACCGTTAATTAAACCGCTGAGCTTTACGGTGATGCGTGGTGATCGCATCGCGCTTATCGGCCCCAACGGATGCGGAAAAAGCACACTGCTAAAACTGATGCTAGAGACGCTGACGCCCGACAGTGGCTCTTTACATGTTGGCACCAAGCTGGATGTGGCCTACTTTGACCAATACCGCGAAAAACTCGACCCGGAAAAGACCGTGATTGATAACTTGGCGGGAGGAAAAACAGAAGTGGAAGTCGGTGGGCGTAAGCGCCACGTGATGGGGTATCTGCAAGATTTCTTGTTCCATCCACGACGTGCACAAACCCCGGTAAAGGCCCTATCGGGAGGAGAGAAAAATCGCTTACTGTTAGCCAAACTGTTCCTCAAGCCTGCGAATCTCTTAGTGCTTGATGAGCCAACAAACGATTTGGATATTGAGACGTTAGAGCTGCTAGAAGACTTACTCTCTCAGTTCCAAGGAACCTTGTTGTTAGTCAGTCACGATCGACAGTTTGTTGATAATACGGTGACCCACAGTTGGATATTTGAAGGGGACGGCACGATCAATAAGTTTGTGGGTGGCTATCACGATGCGCAGCAACAACGTGAGCAATACCTCAAAGCGATTACCCCAAATGATAAAGGTACTCCATCAAACCGTCACGCTGATACGGAACAAAAGACGGCAAAACCGAAAAGTAAACCGCGGAAGCTTTCGTACAAATTACAGCGTGAATTGGAAGGTTTACCTGCGCAGCTTGAAGCATTAGAAAACGAAATTGAAGTCTTGCAATCAGAGATGAATGATCCTGAGTTTTTCTCGAAAAGTCAGGAGATTACTCAGCCTAAATTGACCCGATTGGCAGAGGCGGAACACGAGCTTGAGCAAGCGTTTGAACGTTGGGAAGCCTTGGAGGCAATGCAACAAGAAAGTGAGTGACAGCGTCACTTTTGAGTGGATATGACTCACAGTTTGTCTTTTACAGCAGCGATAGTGCTTGATTAAAAAATGTTCATGATCGAAGCTGTAGTTGATGCTTCATAAAAACGTCATGGACGGGAGCATTCTTGCGAATAGCAAGCGCAGCATTGAACAAAATGGAATAAAGAGGGCGACCCTATGAAAAGACAGAAGCGAGATCGTTTGGAACGCGCACAGTCAAAAGGCTTTCAAGCGGGAGTAAACGGTCGATCGTCTGAAATATGTCCTTACCAACAAACTGATGCAAGAAGTAGCTGGCTTGGCGGATGGCGCGAAGGCAGAACAAGTAAATCAGAGATGATGAAGTAGTCCATTTCCGTAATATGTTTGGCCTTATCATTAGATAGGGCCTTTTTAATACTCATATAACGCACTATAACTTTGAAAGTGTAAACTTA